>CALXSV010000042.1 GCA_944391235.1 uncultured Clostridia bacterium
CCGAGTCTGAGAGGTGCAGAAAAGATGAAAATAACGATGGAGCAGGACATAAATACGTTGAATAATGCCTACGCACAGCAAAACCGCGCTATATATAAGCAGCATGGGCTGTGTGTAATCAATATACTGGGTTCGCCCGGTGCAGGGAAAACCACTTTGCTGGAGCAGCTGCTGCCTGTATTGGGCTTGAAAACAGCGGTAATTGAGGGCGATTTGTCTACCGCCCGAGATGCGGAGCGCATCTCTGCTCAAGGGGTACAGGTGGTACAGATTAATACGGACGGCGGCTGCCATTTGGAGGCCAAAATGATTCATACGGTGTTGCCCCTTTTTGATTTGGCGGATGTAGATTTGCTGTTGATTGAGAATGTGGGCAATTTAGTCTGTCCTGCCTCCTTTGATTTGGGCGAGGATTTCCGTTTGGTGGTATTGTCCCTTGCTGAGGGCGGTGATAAGCCGGTAAAATATCCAGCTACTTTTATGTCCGCCGATGCGGTTGTGTTAAGCAAGGTAGATTTAGCGCCTTATCTGGATGTGGATATTGCCGCTATTAAACAGGATATTGCGGGATTGCAGCCGCGGGCACAGGTCTTTGAAACCGCCTGCCGCCGCGAGCAAATTGCCGGTATTGCGGATCTGGCAGCTTATGTGCGCGCTCTGGTTGCGCAAAAGAGGGGGCAAGCCTGAGATGCGGGTGCGTTATCATATTGAAATCAGCGGTGTGGTGCAAGGGGTCGGATACCGACCCTTTGTTTATAATTTGGCTCATAGCTTGGGGCTGTCCGGACATGTGTATAACCATGCTCAGGGCGTAAGCGTGGAAGCGGAGGGCGAGGAAGCAATATGCCAGGATTTTATTACCGCCCTGCGCGTGCAAGCGCCGGCATTGGCTGTTGTGCAACAGGTGCGTAGCTGGGCTGTGGCGCCGCGCCAGGAAGAGGGCTTTCGTATTCTGCCCAGCCGGGCAGGGCAGGGGAGAACGCTGGTCGCCCCGGATTTAAGTATTTGCGAGGATTGTCTGGCTGAGCTGCGCAATCCCGCTGACCGCCGCTACCGCTACTCCTTTCTTAATTGTACACATTGCGGCCCCCGTTTTACGATTATTCGCGATTTGCCCGATGATCGTAGCAATACCTCCATGGCTGTTTTTCCGCTGTGTCCGGATTGTGCGGCGGAGTATAGGAATCCGACCAATCGCCGTTTTCATGCACAGCCTACTGCCTGTCCCGTCTGCGGTCCACAGCTACGCTGGCTGGATGAAAATGGCTGTTCCATTGTTGGCGATGCTCTTGAATTTGCCCGTATGGCTTTATATAATGGAAGCATTGTTGCAGTTAAGGGACTGGGCGGTTATCATTTGGTGTGTGATGCGCAAAATGCAGAGGCTGTGCAGCGACTGCGGCAGAGAAAGTACCGTTTTGACAAACCCTTTGCCCTGATGATGCCAGATGTCGATACTGTGCGCTGCTATTGTGTGTTAAACGAACAGGAAGAGACCTTGCTCTGCTCTACGCAGCGTCCGATTGTTCTGCTCAAAAAGCAGCCTGGATTGGCGCTTTTACCTGAACAGTTGGCGCCGGGTAACCGCCGGCTGGGGGTTATGCTTCCCTATACGCCGCTGCACTATCTGTTGATTGAAGGGTTTCGTGCTTTGGTGATGACCAGTGGTAATGTGTCAGACGAGCCAATTGTTTATGAGGATGCGGAGTTGGTACAGCGCCTATCCGGGATTGCCGACGGCTTTTTGACGCACAATCGTGCTATTGTTCGCCGCTGTGATGACAGTGTGTTGCTGTGGGCTGCCGGCGGTAGCAGAATGTTGCGCCGTTCCCGTGGCTATGCACCGCAGGCCCTGCCCTTTTTAGACTGCGGTCACAATATACTGGCCTGCGGGGGCGAGCAGAAGAATGTCTTTTGCCTGGTCCGTGGCAGCCAGGCTTTTCTTAGTGCGCATATTGGCGATTTGGATAATCCCGCAACGCTGAACTGCTATGATGAGCAGATTGCCGATTTCTGCCGGATGTTTGACAGTCAGCCGGACGTACTGGTGCATGATTTGCACCCAGACTATTTTTCCACGCAGTATGCCAAAGAGCAGGCGCGGCAATCTGCACCGCAGACGCTTGTGTTGGGTGTGCAGCATCACCATGCGCATTTGGCTTCTGTACTGGCAGAGCGACAGTATGCGGGAAGGGTGCTGGGGCTGATTTTTGACGGTACTGGCTATGGACTGGACGGCAGCCTGTGGGGTGGCGAATTTTTGCTGGGAGATTGCGCGCATTTCCAACGCTTGGCCCACCTGGCTGCGCTGCCTTTACCCGGTGGGGAAGCGGCCATTCGCGAGCCGTGGCGCATTGCCTTGGCTGCTTTGCTGGATTTGTGCGGTGGCGATACCGTGGCCCTGCAGCAGCTGGCTCCGCCCTATCTGTTGCAAAAGGGTTGGCCCATTGTTATGCAGGCCGTGTCCAGTCCCTTATATGCCTCGCGCAGTACAGCTATGGGACGTTTGTTTGACGCCATTGCCGCCATTGCCGGCATTGGCCTGCGCAGCAGCTATGAAGGGCAGGCGGCCGTAGCTTTGGAGCAGAAGCTGGATGAGGCGACAACAGGCGCGTATCAGTTCACCATAGAGGCGGACAGGCAGGAAAATTGTCTGATTGCAGATTGGCGGCCGGTTGTACGCCAGGCTGTTGCGGACGTGCACGCCGGAGTTGGTCCCGGCCTTATTTCTGCGCGCTTTCACCGGGCAGTGGTGGATTTGTGCCTGCGTATGAGTTGCCGGCTGGCCGCGCATAGCGGGGTGCGTACGCTGGCCCTATCTGGCGGTTGTTGGCAAAATGTGTATTTGCTGGAGCAGGTGATTCCGCTTTTACAGGCGCAGGGCTTTACTGTACTTACCAACACTGCGGTACCCTGTAATGACGGAGGACTGGCTTTTGGACAGGCTGCGGTGGCCGCGGCCTTATTGAAACGGGGGGAGATTTCATGTGTTTAGCGATTCCGGGAAGAGTTGTTCGTTTGGATGCGGAAAGCAGCACGGCGCAGGTAAGCTATGGCGGTTTGTGCAAAAGTGCATCCACCATGCTGCTGCCCGACGTCAGCTGCGGCGATTATGTGCTGGTACATGCCGGGTTTATTATTCAGCTGCTTAGTGAGCAGGATGGTGCAGAGCTAAGTCGTTTAGCAGATGAGGCTGGCTTTTATGAACAATAAGTATTATGATAAACAGACGGTTGCGCGCCTGCTGGAGGAAATTGCTTCTCTGGCTGTGCAACCTTGTACAATTATGGAGGTGTGCGGTACGCATACCATGTGCATTGCTGAGTATGGGCTGCGCGAGCTTTTGCCGCCGCAGATTCGCCTGGTATCCGGCCCCGGCTGTCCGGTATGCGTAACCGATGCATCTACAGTAGGTGCCGCACTGGCCATAGCTGGACAACCCCAGTTGATTTTGCTTAGCTTTGGCGATATGCTGCGCGTACCGGCTGGCGATTCCTGCCTGCTCAGCTGCCGGGATCAGGGCGCGGATGTACGGATGGTACTTTCGCCGCTGGATGCGCTGCGCATTGCCGAGCGCAATCCTGATAAAAAGGTTGTGTTTTTTGCCGTTGGCTTTGAAACCACAGCTCCTTTAAGCGCCGTCACCCTAGAACAGGCTGTGCAAAATAACATAGATAATTTTTATCTTTTGTCCGCACATAAAACCATGCCCAATGTTCTGCGCGCTTTACTGTCGCAATCCACGCATATTGACGCGCTGCTTTGTCCCGGCCATGTGGCGGCGGTTGTTGGCAGCCAGGCTTTTTCTTTTGTGGCTAGCGAGCTTGGCCGGCCAGCGGCTATTTGCGGCTTTACACCAGTGGATATTTTATATGCAATTCGCCAGTTGCTACGCATGCGGCAGCAGGGGAGAATTGCAGTGGAAAATTGCTATGCCCGTGCGGTACCGCGGCAGGGCAATGTGCTGGCCTGCGCTGCGCTGGATCGCGTGTTTGTGCCTGCAGATGTGCACTGGCGCGGCTTGGGACGAATTAGCGGGAGCGGCTTGCAGCTACGCCCGGAATTTGCCGCCTATGATGCGTGGCAGGTATTTGCCGGCTGTATTGACGCCGCGCCAACGCGGGTAGACAACCCGGGCTGCTGCTGCGCGGAGGTGCTGCGCGGGGAAAGAAAAGCGGAGGATTGTCCGCTCTTTGGCAATGTTTGTCAGCCTGAACATCCGGTGGGCGCCTGCATGGTATCTGGAGAAGGCGCCTGCGCAGCCGCATATAAATATAGAAAGGCGTGAGATGAATGTCCTTTGTCTCTTTGGCGATGGGCGGTGGCGGCCGCCTGTATCGCCGTCTGGTAGAAGAGTATTTTTTGCCCGCTTTTGCCAATGCGGAACTACAGAAAATGAATGACGCTGCTGTCTGCGGACTCTCTGGCGATAGGATTGCCTTGACCACAGACAGCTTTGTTGTGCAGCCGCGTTTCTTTCCAGGCGGCGATATTGGCCGCCTGGCTGTTTGCGGCACAGTGAATGATTTGGCGGTTAGCGGTGCCAGGCCTATGTATCTGACCTGCTCAATGATTATAGAGGCTGGATTCCCGCTTGAGGAGCTGGCACGAATTTGCACCTCTATGGCGGAAACCGCCAGGCAGGCTGGCGTACAGATTGTGACAGGGGATACCAAGGCGGTAGAAAAGGGCGGTTGCGACGGACTGTTTATCAATACCGCTGGGGTGGGGCTGTTTGATAGCGCACAGCGCATCCTTCCACAGCGGCCTGCGGTTGGCGACGCCATCCTTGTCTCAGGCAACATTGGCTACCATGGTATGGCGATTCTGTCGGCGCGGGAAAACTTTGGCTTTGAGCCGCCTATTCCCAGCGATGTGGCACCCTTAAATCAGATAATCGATTGCCTTCTGCGCGCGGTTCCGCAGATCAGTTGCCTGCGCGACGCCACACGCGGCGGCGTTGCAGCCGTGTTGAATGAGTGGGCGCAGCAGGAGCAGTGTCATATTGTGTTGCAGCGGGAGCAGGTGCCGGTTGCGGGCGAGATTGCTACTGCCTGCGATTTGCTGGGACTTGATCCGCTGTATCTGGCCAATGAGGGCAGGTTTGTCGCTGCGGTAAACGCAGTGCATGCGCAGCGTGCAATCAGCGCGCTGCATGCCCATACCCTGGGAAAGGATGCGGCCATTATAGGCTATGTAACTGAGCAGGGCCAGGCGCTAGTCAGTGAAAAGACGGTTTTTGGTGCTAATCGGATTGTTGATATGCCGGAGGGAGAGCGCTTTCCCCGCATCTGTTAAACTGCCAAATTCTGTTTGTCTGCCGAATAAATGCGCATATTGGTTGCAAAGAAAAAGGATTTCATATATAATGTTCCTTTAGTGGTGTAAGAATTTTATATGTTTTTTCTGTGCCTAAATGCCGGTGTTTTGTTTTTGCTTACTTTACATAGGGTGCTTTTGGGCTGTTTATCAATGAATATGAGTGTGAGGAGAGAAGGGAATGGAAGGTCAGGCAATCTTGCTTCTATGTATCCTGGTTCCATTGCTTGGTGCATTTCTTTTACCCCTGCTGGGGCGCATCAGTGTTGGTCTGAGAAATATCACAGCGTTAATTTTGGTTCTGCTGCCGTTTGTCTTATCTGTGGCAGCAACCCCTGCCGCTATGGGCGACAGCCCCATCCAATTACATTTTGATTTGCCCCTAGGCTTAAGCTTTGGCTTCTATGCGGACGGCCTGGCTGTATTCATGGAGCTTGTTGCGTCACTGGTAGCCGCCATTATTGTGTTTTACTCTTTTGGCTATATGGAAGAGTATGACAACCAGAACGAATATTATATGATGGTGGTTCTGTTCATTGGCGCCATGATGGGTCTAATCTATTCCACCAATCTTATTTTTATTTACACCTTCTGGGAGTTGACCGCTATTTGTTGCTGGCGCCTGATTGCGTTTTACCGGACGCCGGAGGTTATGCCACGCGCTTCCAAGGCTTTTTTAATTACCGGTGGCGGTGCTCTGGTGATGCTGATTGGTTTTGTGGCGATTTATATACAAACCGGTACCTTTGATTTGCTGGCCCTGCAGGGACGGGGGCTGGATAACTGGATTATGATACTGATCCTGTTCGGTATTCTCTCCAAGTCTGCCACCTTACCCTTCCACTGCTGGCTGCCCGATGCTGGTGTGGCCCCATCTCCAGTGACCGCATTGCTGCATGCTGCTGTGCTGGTGAAAATCGGCGTGTATGTTTATGCGCGTCTGTTTGTGGTTAATTTTCAGCTGGAGCCGGTATGGACAACCAATCTTCCGGCTGTGTGCGCGGTTTCTGCGTTGATCTCCGCAGGAGCGGCGCTGCGTACCAATGATTTAAAGCGTATCATTGCCTATTCTACTATTAGCCAGTTGGCCTATATTCTGCTGGGGCTGTCCTCTGGTTCTATGATTGGTGTGGCCGGTGGTCTGCTATATATTCTTATGCACTCTTTGGCCAAGGGTGGGCTTTTCCTCTGTGCCGGTATCATAGAGCACAGCACGCATACCAAGGATATTCGCAACCTGAGCGGCTTGTATAAGCGGTTGCCCATCACGACCATCTCTTTTGCCTTATGCGCCTTTTCCGTTATGGGGCTGCCGCCCTTTGGGGGCTTTTTCTCCAAATATATGGTCATTAGCGGTGCGGTGGAGACTGGAAACCTGTGGATAGCAGCTTGCTTTGTCATTGGTGCCATTATGACGGTTATCTATCTGCTGCGCTTGTTTATTAAGCTGTTTTTTGGTGAATTGAGCCATCCGGATATACGGGAGGGTACTTGGGAAATGGTTAGCTCTGTGGCCATATTGGGACTGCTTTCCCTGCTTTTTGGCATTGCCATTAAAGTTCCTGCTGACTTTGTCACCACAATTGTAGAAGCGCTGGGGAGGTGGTAATATGTTACAGCCGATTGCATCGCTGCTGACCATGGGCAGCGGAATGAACCTTTTGTATCTGCTTATTGTTGTCCCCCTTCTCTTGTCCCTGCTTTGTCTGATTCTACCGCGCACCCAAGAGACGTTGAAAGGATTGCTTTTTTTGCTGTCCATTTTCTTCAACCTGGTTTTATCACTGGGCCTGTTTGTGGCGCAGGATACCACTGTACTTATTCCCTGGGCTGGCTTTGGTATGAATCTGGCCATACGCGTATATGCTTTCTCTCGCTTTGCCATTTTGGCTGCAGGATGCGCCTTTTTCCTGGTTGGCCTTTACAGCCTGTGTTTTATCAAGGGCAAGAGCTATCAGGGCGGTTTTATCTGTTTTTACCTTTTGCTCATGTCCTTTGCCAACGGCGTTTTCCTGGCCAACAACCTGGTTATGCTGCTTTTCTTCTGGGAAGCGATCATGCTGGTGGTCTTTGGCATGCTGCTGTTGATCAAGCGGCCTAAGCCGAGAACAGCGGTAAAAGCGATTATTCTCAACGCCATTGCCGACTTTTTGCTTTTGCTGGGCATTGCCATTACTTATTCGCTTTCCGGCTCTCTGATGATGGATGTGATTAGCGGTCTGCCAGTTGAAGGTGCGGGTGTGGTCGGCTTTCTCTGCATGATGCTTGGCGCGGTGGGAAAAGCTGGCGCAGTTCCCTTTCATAGCTGGATTCCCGATGCTGCGGATGATGCGCCGCTGCCCTTTATGGCTATTTTACCCGGCGTACTGGAAAAGCTGTTGGGTATTTATCTTTTGTTCCGCGTGTGCGTGGATTTTTATGCCTTGCAGCCTGGCAGCGTGATGAGTCAGCTCGTTATGTGGATTGGCGCGCTTACGCTGTTCTTTGGCATAGCCATGGCTTTAATTCAGAACGACATTAAGCGCATGCTGGCCTTTAGTGCCGTTGGGCAGGTTGGCTACATGGTGCTGGGAATTGGCACGGCTTTGCCAGTGGGCATTGTGGGCGCTGTTTTCCATATGCTTAACCACGCTATGTATAAGAGTAGCCTGTTTTTGGCGGCCGGTGCTGTTGAAAAAGCCACGGGGACAACGGATTTGCGGAAAATTGGCGGCCTTGGCCGCCGGATGCCCATAACCGGCTGCTCCTTCCTGCTGGCTGGTTTTGCCTTTGTTGGTTTTCCCGGCTTTAACGCTTTCTTTTCCAAAGATTTGATTTTTGATGCAGCCCTGCAGACAAATGTGATTTTTTATATTATAGCGCTGTTGGGTGTCTTTGGTACGGCCGCAAGTTTTTTAAAGGTAATGCACGCGGCTTTCTTTGGTCCGCTCCGGCTGCCGCAGGGCATACAGCGGGAAGAAGTGCGAGAGGTCCCTCTTTGTATGCTGTTGCCTATGTTCATTCTGGCGGCTGGCTGTCTGCTTTTCGGTTTATTCAACAGACTGCCGCTGGGCGTTATTCAGCCTCTGCTGGGTGAGCGTTTAGCTGGTGTAGAGTACGCAGGCTGGCCGCACTCCATGCTGCTGGTGCTGATTTCCATTGTCTGCCTGCTGTTGGCTGTGGGCAATCATATACTGGCTTACCGTTATACTGGCTCTGCGCTTAAATCTGTGGACCATTTTCGCTATATACCCGGTGTGCGACAGCTCTATGACGCGGCGGAAAAGCATTATCTGGATCCCTACAATCTGTTTTTGAGCCTGGTTAAGATTTATGCGCTGGTCTGTTCTTGCTTTGACCGCATGATCAACTGGATTTATGATGTTTTGCTGGTGAAAATGGTAAGCTTTTTGGCGACCAATTTCCATGATTTCAGCGATGGCAGTACAAACCGCTATCTGGTATGGACCTTTAGTGGTCTTGGCTTTTTGGCCGTACTGTTTCTGTTGCTGATATGAAAGGGGTGAAGTGAATGTCCGCGTCTCTTGCAACACTGGTGTATGCTTTTATTGGTCTGCCTCTGATTGCCATTGTGCTGCTAAATCTCCCCAACCGCAAATTCGCTGAAAAGCTGTGCATAGGTACTGGCCTGTTTGTCTGCATTGTGCAAATGGCTACTGCTGTCATTGCCGTATTGCTGCTAATAGAATTCAATAAGGCCTCTATGAGCTTTTCGCAGTTTTGGGACATGCATGTCGCAGATGACGCCGCATATTTTTCTGTGGATTTCCTTTCTGCAGTATGCTTGTTTTGCATTGGCATGGTGGGTGCGGTATCTTTTGCTGCAGCTGGCTCCACCGTGCGGGATAAAATCCTAAACTATACCAATATGATGATGGTTCTGCTGCTGGGCATGAATGGCATTGCCTTGGTAACGGATCTGTTTTCGGTGTATGTGTTTTTAGAAATTTCCGGTATTGCCTCCTTTTTGCTGATCGCACTATACCGCGATCCGGTTGGACTGGAGGGCGCCTTTAAGTATCTGGTGATGAGCGCGATTGCCTCCGCCTTTATTCTGCTTGGCTCCGGGCTGTTGTTTCTTGAATTTGGCAGTCTGCGCTTTGTTGTATTGGAGGAGATGTTGCAGGCCGGCGTTTACAACAATCCACCGCTGGTGTGGCTAGCTCTATTCTTTCTGGTGGCTGGCTTTGCCATTAAAAGTGGCAACATGCCCTTCCATGGCTGGCTGCCCGACGCGCAAACGGGTGCGCCCTCTCCGGTTTCTATCATGCTGAGTGGCATTGTTGAGCAGATGAGCGGCACCTATGCTACCATGCGCTTAATCGATATCTTTTTGCTGAATAAGTTTACAGTTGTAAATATTGGCATGATGCTGCTTGCTCTGCTGTCGATTGTGCTTGGCGCAATTGCTGCTGTTGGACAGACAGACTTTAAGCGTACGCTGGCTTATTCCAGCATCAGTCAAATTGGATATATTGTTCTGGGAATTTCCTGTGGTACAGTGCTGGGTTATGTAGGAGCTGTGCTGCACTTCTTTAATCATTCTACCTTTAAATCCACGCTGTTTGCCAATGCTGCGGCAGTAAAAAATCAGCTACATAGCACTCATTATGATGATTTGGGCGGTTTGCAAAAGCAGATGCCCATTGCCGCCGCTACCAGTGTGATTGCCGGCCTTTCCACCGCTGGACTTCCGCCTTTTGCCGGTTTTTGGAGCAAGCTGCTGATTATTATAGCCGTGTGGCAAACACAGGGCGCGTTTGTGGCTTCTGTCGCTTTGCTGGCCAGCATTTTTACCTTGGCCTATTTTCTGCGCATACAGCACAAGGTATTCTTTGGTCCGGAAAAGCAGCGTCCTGCGGTAAAAGAGCCAAAAGATGGCATTGCCATAGCTTCGATTGCCTTAAGTGTGGTGACAATTGGGTTTGGTATCCTGTTCCCGGTTCTGTTGTTGGCGCTACAGACACAGGGCGTGCTTTAAAGGGGGCGAATAAAATGCAAGGAATCCTTATTTTTCTGCTGATTCTGCTTGTAATGGGCAGCGTGGCCTGCGTGATGTTTCGCAGCAAGGTAAAAGCAGCCATTTCTCTGGCCTTGATCAGCGTTATTCTTTCCATTATCATGTTTGCTCTGGGCCAGTTTTGGGCTGCGATTTTTGAGCTTTCTGTCTGTGCTGGGCTGGTTACCGTGGTATTTGTTTGTGCGGTCAGCCTCACTCGTCCAGACCGCCATAACCAGGAGGTAGAGGAGGCCTACCATAAAAAGGTTTCCGGTCTGCCCG
Source organism: uncultured Clostridia bacterium (assembly GCA_944391235.1). GTDB lineage: Bacteria > Bacillota > Dehalobacteriia > UBA4068 > UBA4068 > CALXSV01. Next base: position 10,601 of record CALXSV010000042.1, read on the forward strand.
TGTTTATGGTTATTCTTGGTATTGGACTGATGATTATTCTGACTATGGGCAACTTTGATTTTTCTGTTACCGTGGATGCGGCAGCACAGGTCAGAACCTTCAACGATGTCTTCTGGAACACCCGCCAGGCCGATATTATCGGACAGATTATCATTATTTTGGCCGGCGCCTTTGCGGTTGTGATTTTGTTTAAGGAGGGGGATAAGGCATGAATAGTCTGACAACTGCCTTTTTTATCGCTGCAGCAATGATTTTGTTTGCCGGCTGTTACATGCTGGTGCGCTCACATAATATGATTCGCCTGGTTATTGCCGTAGAGGTTGTGATGAAAGCGGTTACCCTGGTTCTGGTGTTTGCCGGATATTCCAATGGCAACACTGCTTTGTCGCAGAGCTTTATCATTACTATTATTGTGGCTGAAGTGGTGGTTGCTGTGGTTGCCACCGGGATTGCCATTGCTGTTTATCGGAACAACGGCGATTTGGATTTACGGAAACTCAATAAACTGAACGGATAAGGAGGAAAATAGGATGTCGCAAATATTGCTTTCGCCTCCTGGTGCGATTATTATCCTCATCCTGGTTGGCTGTATTTTTAGCCACGGTGTCAAAAGCTTGAGCGCAAAAGGACAGGACAATGCGCGCAAGCTGGAAGCCTATGCCTGTGGGCAGCGTAATGTATTGCATAGTGTCAGCCCGGATTACAGTCAGTTTTATCCTTACGCCTTTTTCTTTACCGTTATGCATGTGCTGGTACTGGTTGTGGCCACTGCGCCAGCTGGTGTGCTGACGCTGCCTCTGCTTTATGTCGCGGCAGGCGTTCTTGCTCTGTTGATTGTCTTTCGGAGGTAATGGCCATGGAAAAATCCTTGTTTGAAAAGGCGGTGGATTGGGGCAGAAGAAAATCTCCCTGGATTATCCACTTTAACGCGGGCGCTTGCAATGGTTGCGATATTGAGGTGGTAGACGCGTTGACGCCGCATTTTGATTTGGAGCGTTTTGGTATGCTGCAAAAGGGTACGCCGCGGCATGCTGATGTGCTGGTAGTCACAGGCGCGGTTACCCTGCAAACCCGTGACCGCCTCAAGCAGATTTACGAGCAGATGCCCGCCCCGAAATTTGTTATAGCGGTGGGAAGCTGTGCCTGCACAGGTGGGATTTTTGACGGTTGCTACTGCGTTGCTGGCGGTGTGGACCGCGTTGTTCCGGTAGATGCTTATATTCCCGGCTGCGCCGTGCGTCCGGAAGCGATTATCGACGCTGTAATGAAGTTGCTTGCCGCATTGGAAGAAAGCCAGAAAATAGAAGGGTAGGGCAAGTCCATGGTGGATATTGATAACATCATAAAAAATGAGCTGGAATCAAAAGAGGATGCTTTTACCGAAGTGGATATTCTGGCGGAGGAAAATAAGGTCAGGCAGCTTATATTGGAAAGGTTTCCTGTTTTGGAAACCCATCTGCATATACAGCGTAAGGCGCGCATGTTTCTTGATCCGCTATCCCATCGGGATTTTGAAAAGGTTTTTCGTTTTCTCACCATGGAAGGCGGCTTTGATAGCTTTCATCTGATTGTCGGTGTAGATGATGGAGAATACCTGGGTTTTCACTATATCCTTTCCAATACCGATCATATTTTGCTGACCGTAAAGCAGAGAGTACCCAAGGCCCGGCCGATTATCAAATCCATATGTGACCGTTTTCCCAATGCGTTGTGGCATGAACGTGAGCTGGTGGATTTGTTTGGTGCAATTATTGAGAATTTGCCGCCCGGGCCTAGCTATCCCTTGCCGGATGGTTGGCCGGCTGGCAATTATCCGCTGCGTAAGGAATGGAAGCCGGAATATTTTGATTGCGAAACCATGACCTATCATGAGCCACAGGTCCCAGAAGCGCCTGGCGCTGATGAATAGGAGGGAGGACAAGCCTATGAAAAGAATTACCATTCCCATGGGGCCGCAGCATCCTTCTTTAAAAGAGCCAGGATGCTTTACCATTACGCTGGAAGGCGAAAAGGTGGTTAATGCGGTTGTGGGTGTTGGTTATAATCACCGTGGCCTGGAAAAGGCCTGTGAAGCCCGTACCTATCTACAGGATTTGTATTTGATTGAACGGGTATGTGGCATTTGCTCTCATACGCATAGTACAGCCTTTTGTCAGGGACTAGAGGAGTTGGCTGGAATCCAAATTCCTTTGCGTGCCGCCTATATTCGCGTGCTTATGGCAGAATTGGAGCGGCTGCATAGTCATTTGCTCTGGCTGGGCGTTGCCGCGCACGAGATTGGCTTTGATACCCTATTTATGTACACTTGGCGTGACCGAGAGCAGGTATTGGATGTGCTTGCTATGTTGGGCGGCAGCCGGGTTAACTATGGCATCAATACGCCCGGCGGCGTACGCCGTGATATTGATGCTGGCGAAAGAGAAGAAATCCATGCCATGCTCAATAAGTTGGAGGAGCAGGCAAAATATTATCTGCAACTTGTTATGAGCGAATCCACACTGGCAGCCCGCCTGTCCGGTATTGGCAAGCTATCCACTGCGGATGCCTCCCGTCTTGGCGCAGTGGGCCCGGTAGCGCGCGCTTCCGATCTATCTACTGATGTGCGCGTCATCGATCCCTATGCTGCCTATAATGAGATGCCCTTTGCCATTGTTACGGATACGCACTGTGATGTCTATGGCCGCGCAATTGTGCGCATTAAGGAGATACTGGAGAGCATTGCCTTGATTCGCTACGCGCTGGATAACCTGCCCGATGGGCCGCTGGCAGTAGCGTTTCCCCGGAAGCTCCCGGTGGGAGAGGTGCTAAGCCGTACGGAAGCACCGCGTGGGGAAGATATGCATTACATCCGCTCCAATGGAACGGACAAACCGGACAGGGTGCATATTCGTGCAGCTACAGAGGCCAACTGGCACTGTATGAAGCATATG
>CALXSV010000043.1 GCA_944391235.1 uncultured Clostridia bacterium
CGTAGGGGGCTTTTTCTACCTGAGGCATGACAAAAATGGCGATAATTTGACTTTGCAAGTGTGTGCAGTAGCTGTGCAATACGGTTATTTTCAGCATATTTTCAGAACATGTGTGCAAAAATAAAAAAGCCTGCTATCACAACCGATAGCAGGCCGTTTGTTTGGTGGGCGTAACTGGTTTCGAACCAGTGACCTCTTGAATGTGAGTCAAGCGCTCTCCCGCTGAGCTATACGCCCATTTCCATTCTTAACTAGTGTACTTCATTACGAAAAAAAAGTCAAGTGCTATTTGCTATAGACGTTTGTCCTTTGAAAGCCGTAAAAGGGATACTTTAATACCTTTGGAGGACGAATTTACTACTTTATATGGTGCCAACAGCACATGTTTTCTCTGTCTATCTCACGCCGATTGCTTTTCCACTATATGTATAAAGAATGTATCACATTAGACAGCAGATACGTAGGCTCAAAACGGAGAAAGAAATTTATCAGTAAAAAAAATATGTTCAGCGTATCTTGACACGGCATTTAGGCCATTTCTTGCTCTATAAAATGTTCGCCGATTTAAAGAGTAATGTTAAAAATATGCCATATCAGTTTGGAAAATGATAAAAATATATACGCTTGTATACTGGTATGGGCAAACTCTTATACGATTAAAATCACTACATCTATGCTTGTACAGAGAGATACCCCCATCATGTCTTTGGAGATTGACAGGGGTATAAAGAGAGCCTTTTATTGTGCGTTTTCTTTTAACAAGTCACGAATTTCCGTAAGTAGTAGTTCCTCCGACGAGGGGTTGGGCTGCGGCGAGGGTGCTTCCTCCTTTTTCCTGTGAAAACGGTTTACCACTTTAACCATGCAGAAAATAACCAGGGCAAGAATAAGAAAATTAATTATGGCCTGGATAAAGTTTCCTATGCTGATGGTTGCTGAGCCAATGGAGAGAGACAGGTTGGAAAAGCTGTCTTTTCCAATAAAAATACCAATAAAAGGCATAAAAATATCATTTACCAGAGAGTTTACAATGCTCTGAAAGGCTCCGCCAATGATAACGCCCACTGCCAAATCCATTACATTTCCGCGCGTGATAAATTGTTTAAATTCGGATACAAAACCATATCCCTTTTCTTTTTCTACCATTCTAATATCCTTTCCTTTCCCAACAAGTTTAATGACAAAACGATTGTTATAACATATGCAATGGAGAGAAAACAAATCGAAAAGCGTATTTTAGGCAAAACTGGAGATAAAACACGTTGCGAGCAGAGAAGGCGATAGCTCTTTCTTTATATTCACGTTACCTGTTTTTGTGTAAGCATGCCCATCTGTTTCCACTTTCTGAATTCCAATAATACCAAAAGGGTGGAGAGAATAAAGGTAAGCATATCTGCAATTGGTGCTGCTATTAGTGCGCCATCCAGACCAAATGCCGGGGCCAGTACCAGCGTAGAAAGGGGAATGAGAAACACAATCTGCCTCGATAGAGAAATGAGCATAGCCTTAAGTGGCTTGCCGATTGCCTGAAAAAAAGATACTGTGGTCTGCGGAGGCCCATAGATAAAGAAGGCTAAAAAGTAGAGGTGGAAGCTGTGTTTGGCGAACTCTATATATCGTGCGTCATTATCAATAAACAATGCGGCGATTTGTGCGGAAAACAGCTGGAAGATGCTGAACCAGACAATGGAAATGACCAGAGATACGCCCGCCGCCATACGATAGGTTTGCCAGACCCGGTGATATTGCTTGGCTCCGAAATTAAAGCCGTTAATTGGTTGTGTACCAGATGCCACGCCAACAAACATGGAGTGTACAATCTGGTATAACTTGACCATCATCCCATAGCAGGAAAGCGCAATATCGCTGCCATAAACACTAAGCGCTCCATAGCGGCGCATCAGATTGTTCATTACCACCTGTGCTAAAGTGGCGGCAATCTGCGTGCAAAAACTGGAAAAGCCCAGAGAAAAAATACACCATACAGTTTGCCCATGTAATCTCAAAAAATGCCAGTGAAAATGAATATGTCTAAGTTTGGGAAGATAAAACAGACAAATAAGCCCGGAAACAATTTGTCCTATAATTGTAGCAATGGCAGCACCTTTTACTCCCATATGCAAAACAAAGATAAAGATAGGGTCAAGTATGATATTGATTGCAGCGCCGACCATCATACTGCACATGGAATATTTTGGATTGCCATCTGAGCGGATAATAGCGGTTAGGGAAATATTGCACATCATAAAAGGCAGGCCTAACACGACGATATTTCCATATTCTATGGCTGAGGGAAGGGCTGTGGTGGTGGCGCCAAATAGAAGCAAAAGACTCTCCATGTTGAGCAGGCTTAGGCTGACCAGTGCAATTCCCACAAACGCCAGCAAAAATAAAGTATTGCCTAGTGTCTGTTCTGCTTGCTTTTTTTCCTGTCTGCCTAAACATAGGCTAATTCTTGCTGCACAACCATCTCCCAATAATAAGGCCAGAGCAGATGCTATGGTGGTAAAGGGAAAGACTACATTTGTAGCTGCAATGGCGGTAAGGCCCACCCCTTGGCCAACAAATATTTGATCCACAATGTTATAGAGGCTGTTTACCAGCAGGGTCAATGCGGTTGGAATAGAAAATTTTAGCAGCAAGCTACTAATTTTTTCGCTTCCCAATGGGTTTGTTTTCTGTATTTCGCTCATATGCGCCTCCATTGGCCGGTCTGGATAAGAAAAAAACACCTTAGGGCAGGTGTTTCTGTTTATCATAAAATTTCGCGGGCAATTGCCCTTGGGCAGGGTAGTTGTAAGAGATGAATATGTCAAAGACATCATTAGGGTAACATACCAGTAGCTGCTTTGTCAACTCTTGCCTTTTTGTACAGAAGGGATGGAGTGATTGTGTGCAAAAGGTCCCGGTAGAACATGGGAAAGCTCTGGATGCATAGTTTGCGAGTTGGTCGCCGCTTGTAGTATAGGTATGGTTAATATAGCAATTTTTATTCTTTTTTCTTTCGCTTTACCTTATTAGATTCACGTTTGCAGGTGTCAAAAGCCGGATTGCGGTTGATGTAGCTGATTTGTATAAAAAGGAAAGCTTTATTCATCCAGTGCTGTAGCGAATCTTGCAAAAATGTAAGTTTGTCTGGCTGTTTTGTAAGGAGGAAGAATGGATTCTCAACCCTTTATGCGTTAAAATGAGGAGGAAGAAAAAAGAGGAGGTCATGTATATGGCACTGCTTGAAGTAATGAATCTGAAAAAAATCTATACAACGCGTTTTGGGGGAAATCATGTCCAGGCCTTAACCAATGTGAACTTTTCTGTGGAGAATGGAGAGTACGTAGCCATCATGGGTGAATCCGGCTCTGGTAAAACCACCTTACTGAATATTCTGGCTGCTCTGGATAAGCCTACTTCTGGAGAGGTTCGCCTGAATGGACGCAATATGGCCACCATTAAAGATAAGGATATATCCGCTTTTCGCCGAGACAATTTGGGCTTTGTTTTTCAGGATTTTAACCTGCTGGATACCTTTAATATTCAGGATAACATCTTTTTGCCCTTAGTGCTTTCTGGCAAGTCTTACGCTGAGATGAGTGCGCGAATAACTCCTATTGCTGCCAAGCTGGGGATTACAGATATTCTTAACAAATATCCCTATGAGATTTCTGGCGGACAAAAGCAGCGTGCTGCCGTAGCCCGTGCTTTAATCACGCACCCGCAGCTTATTTTGGCGGATGAGCCGACTGGTGCGCTGGATTCCAAGGCCACAGAGCAGCTGCTGCATTTGTTTACATCAATTAATGATGATGGGCAAACCATTCTTATGGTAACCCATTCCATTAAAGCAGCCAGCCATGCCAAACGTGTATTGTTTATCAAAGACGGTGAGGTCTTTCACCAGCTGTATCGTGGTAATTCTACCTCGGACGAGATGTATCAGAAGATTTCTGATACGCTGACCCTGTTAACTACAGGGGGAAAGAGCTATGAATAGTCTGTTCTATATAAACTTGGCTCGGCAGAACATCAAGAATAACAGAAAGTTTTATTTGCCCTATATTCTAACCGGCATACTCACGGTAGCGATGTTCTATAATGTGATGTTTCTGGCTTCCAGCCAAGCCATTTCAATGATGCCTGGTGCTGCTACCGTAAGTGTTGTTATGGGGTTGGGTGTTTTTATTGTCGCTTTGTTTGCCCTGATCTTTTTGTTCTATACCAACAGCTTTCTGATTAAGCGTAGAAAAAAGGAATTTGGCCTTTATCACGTACTGGGTATGGAAAAACGGCATATTTCCGTTATTTTATTCTGGGAATGTATCTTGGTTAGTGGCAGCACAATCATTCTTGGTTTAGTAGCAGGCATCTTATTATCTAAATTCCTGTTGTTGCTTCTCTTTAAACTGCTGTTCTTTTCCACACATTTTGGCTTTCAAGTAAGTTCCTTTGCTGTGACTGTTACGGCGATTTTATTTGCTGCAATCTATACGCTTATTTTATTGTTTAATTTGCGGCAGGTCAAAAAATCCAATGCTATGGAATTGCTGCAGGCTGGTAACAGCGGAGAGCGGGAGCCAAAAACCAAATGGTTTTTAAGCCTGGCCGGTTTTCTTACCCTGGGCGGCGGCTATTACATTGCACTTTGTACAGATTCTCCCATGCATGCGGTGTACCTGTTTTTTATCGCCGTCATTCTGGTGATTATCGGTACCTATTGCCTGTTTACCGCCGGCAGTATTGCTGTACTGAAGCTTCTACGCAAGAATAAAAAGTTCTATTATCAGAGCAGTCATTTTACTACGGTATCGGGTATGATTTACCGCATGAAGCAGAATGCAGTTGGCTTGGCTAATATTTGTATTCTTTGCACAATGGTTCTGGTGATGATTTCCACAACCGTGTGTATGTATGCGGGAACAGAAAACACGCTTAATACAATGTATCCGCGTGATATCGTGTATAGTGCAACAACGGAAAGCCTGGATTCACCGCTTGCCTTTATTGGACCAGTGGCTGAAGCGGAGGCTGCGCAGGAGGGCCTGACCCTTGAAAATAACTTAATCTACAGCATGCTTAGTTTGGATGTTTCTGTAGAGGGTAATCGCTTAGACGCCTCCACTGGAAATGTCTTTCTGGCGGGAGAAGGGTACGGTATAGCCAGCATTATGACTGTCGCAAACTATAACCGACTGACTGGCCAGCAACTTGTCCTGCCTGCGGACGCAGTTTATCTACTGGCTCCGGATAGCTTCCCCAGAGCAGAGCAGATATGCCTGCTGGGCGAGACTTTTCAGGTTGCCGGCTGGCTGGATAGCTTTCCTATCGCTGATTCCTATGTCGAGGGGATGGTTGCGCAGTATGATGTGCTGGTGGCAGATGATGCGGTATTGAAAAACCTGTATGCCACCTTGCCCAATGCGGGGGATAGCTTCACACATATCTATGCCTTTGATTTAACTGGCAGCGACGAGCAAATTATTTCCTGCTACCAGCAAATTGAGCAGCTGGTTTATGGCAATGAGGAAACTGGAACTGCTGTGCGTTCCATACATAGTCAGTGCCGGCAGCTTGCGGGAAAGGACTATTATGCCCTGTACGGCGGATTCCTCTTCCTGGGTATTTTCCTCGGCCTGCTCTTCTTGATGGCCACGGTCCTGATCATTTACTATAAGCAGATCTGTGAGGGTTATGACGATAAGGAGCGCTTTGAAATCATGCAGAAAGTTGGCATGAGCAGGGCAGAGGTCAAGCGATCTATTCGCAGTCAGGTGGTGATTGTTTTCCTGCTGCCGTTGCTGGCTGCTTTCGTCCATCTACTGTTTGCCTTTAAAATTATTACCAAAATGCTCATGCTGCTTACCTCTTTAAATATCCCGTTGTTTACGCTGTGCATGCTGGTAACTTCTGTGGTTTTTGCCCTGGTTTATGCCTGCGTTTATTTGTGGACCTCCAAAGCCTATTATAATCTGGTCAGCTTCCATTGATTTGTTATGCTTGCGCGCTATCGGAACAAAGAGATTGAGCGTATACATAAGTAAACGCCTACCGGGATTTGCCGAGTGTGCAGAAGGCAGTCTCCGAAAAACACACAGAAATCGGCATTGCAGGGTAGAAACGAGAGAACGGATCCAAGGGTTGCTACTCTTTTTCTGT
>CALXSV010000044.1 GCA_944391235.1 uncultured Clostridia bacterium
GCGCTGCCCACTTAGTGGCTGCACAATGTAGTAGGATTCCAGTGCATATGTGCAAGCGGCGCGACTAATATCATGCAAGTCCATATTGGCTAGGGAGGTGGCGATAATCTGCTTTTTTTTGTTGTAAACCGGGTAATGCACCAAGGCTGTGCTAAGCTGAAACGGCTTTTCCTGCGCCTGGCGTAGCTGTCCCAGGTAAGCGGCGTCTGCAGCGCTAAGCGCAGCTTTTTTTAGCAAATCAGGCCGGTTACGCAGGGTAATTTCCAGAGATTTCTCGCGCCGCCACTGTGCAAGTTTGGCATGATTGCCCTCCTGCAGTACAGACGGCACCGGCATATCGCGAAATACTGGCGGTCGCGTATACTGCGGATATTCCAGCAGCCCATCGGAAAAGCTTTCTTCCTCTGCCGCGCGCGCATCGCCGAGCACACCGGGAATCAGCCGGCTGACACTGTCTGTAATGGCCAGAGCGGGGATCTCTCCGCCGGTCAGTACAAAATCCCCTACGGATAAGACGTCGGTGGCCAGGCTGTCGATCACACGCTGATCAATGCCTTCATAGTGCCCGCAGATAATGATAAGGTGCGCCTCCTGGGCCAACTCTTGAGCAATGCTTTGCGTATAGGGGCGCCCAGAGGGCGCTGTCACCACGACTCGGGGCTTTGCGCTGTGTCCAGCCGTAGCGCAGGCTGCTTCTACAGCCAGTGTGAGCGGCTCTGGTTTTAGTACCATACCTGCTCCGCCGCCATATAGGCGGTCGTCTGTTGTAGCGTGCTTATCCAACGCATAATCACGAATATTGATGATGTTTATAGTAAGCAATCCAGCTTCCTGCGCCCGTTTTAGCATGGAGTGCTCCAGCGGGGCAAACATTTCTGGAAACAGAGTAAGAATATCTATACGCATGTTTATTGTATCCTAGCTGCATTTCCTGTAAGCTTTTGGTGTTTTAACGTAAACCCTCCGGCAAATCTACTTCCATAAAACCTTCCTGCACACAGACCTGCTTGACGATTGTCCGCAGCGCGGGCACCATAATTTCGCCTCCTGCATCCGTCTTAACCACATATACGTCATTGGCGGAGTAGGGAAGAATATCCTGAATTTCACCGATACGCTGGCCTTGCTCGCGCACTTCCAGCCCAATCAGCTCAAAGTAATAATAACTGCCTTCTGGCAGCGGCGGAGAATCGGCTGCATATAGGCGCCAGCCGCGCAGCTTTTCTGCGCTGTCTCTATCCTCTACGCCATCAAAGGTTAACAAAAGCCGTCCCTTGTGCAGGGATGAGGCGCTGATCGTAAGCATTCTGCCCTGATTGCTTGCCAACTGTGCGCCCACGTCAAAACGGCGCGGGTTGTCGGAATAAGACTCCGCGCTGACCGCGCCTTTTACACCATGCGGAGCAATAATTTCCGCAACCAGTATCATCTCGGCTCCGTTGGCATCCTGCGGAACAGAGCCCTGTTTTTTAAACGAATCCAAGGACATTACTCAATATCCAGCGTGACCTTCTGTCCGTCGCGGGCAGCAGCGGCTTTCAGCACGACACGCATGGCTTTGGCTATCCGGCCCTGTTTACCTATAACCTTACCCATATCTTCAGGCGCAACAGTAAGCAAAAGCTCGATATCGCCATCCTCATTTTTCTTTTCGGTAACAACGGCGGCCTCCGGATTATTTACCAGGGATTTTGCCATGTGTTCTACCATTTCTTTCATATAGCTGACCCTCCTTATAATGGGAGTGGAAAAAGCGGCAAAAGTCGGGAGTAATCTCTGCTTGGCGAGCATTACTCCCGCGAATCCGATCAAGTTATTTGATGCCGGCTTTTTTGAACAGGGATTTAACGGTATCTGTAGGGGTAGCACCGTTTGCCATCCAGCTTTGCGCCTTTTCTGCATTGATGTTGATTACAGCTGGTTCTTTGCAGGGGTCATAATAACCGATCTCTTCGATGAAGCGGCCGTCGCGTGGGAAGCGGGAATCTGCTACAACAACACGATAAAAAGGATTCTTTTTGGCGCCCATTCTTTTCAGTCTAATTTTGGTTGTCATTGATATTCCTCCTGAGAAATTTGCTCGATTTGTTTTTTTATAGAAACATTAGACACATGTTGCTAACTTTTTAAAAGGGGAAGCCCATACCGCCCATTCCGGGAAATCCGCGGCGGCCTTTTTTGCCCTTCCCTTTGCCTTTGCCCGTCTGCATGCTGGTCATCCGCTTCATCATGAGCTGAATCTGCTCAAATTGCTTGAGCAAACGGTTTACATCCTGTACCTGCCGCCCACAACCATTTGCAATGCGCTTTTTGCGGCTGCTGTTGATGATGCTAGGATTGGCACGTTCTGCCGGGGTCATGGACTGAATAATCGATTCCAGCACGATGAACTGTTTTTCATCTACTTCAAGATTTTTGAGCTGTTTGCCCAGGCCCGGGATCATGGACAACATTTCTTTCATATCGCCCATGTTTTTGAGCTGTTGCATTTGCTCCATGAAATCATCGAGCGTAAAGCGGTTCTGTCGTAGATTTTCTGCCAGCTTGGCCGCCTTATCCGCATCTACCGCAGCTTCTGCTTTTTCGATTAGCGTCAGCACATCGCCCATGCCCAATATGCGCGACGCCATGCGCTCAGGATAGAAGGGCTCCAGCGCCTTGATATCCTCACCTGAGCCTGTAAATTTGATCGGCTGTCCAGTCACGGCTTTTACAGATAATGCTGCACCGCCGCGGCTGTCGCCATCGAGTTTGGTTAAGACAATACCGGTAATTGCTAGACGCTCATGGAAAGCAGCTGCTACGTTGACGGCGTCCTGCCCCTGCATGGCGTCGATGACCAACAGTATTTCGCTTGGCTCAACTGCGTCACGTATAGCGGCTATTTCGTCCATCATCGCATCGTCCAGATGCAGGCGACCGGCTGTGTCGATGATCAGGTAATCGTTGCCATGCCGTCTGGCATGCTCCAGCGCCTGTAGTGCAATGTCTACTGGTTTCGCTTGGTCGCCCAGGGAAAATACCGGTACGCCAATGCGCTCTCCCAAAACCTGCAATTGTTGGATTGCCGCGGGCCGGTAGATATCCGCTGCCGCGAGCAAGGGACGTTTGTGCTGGTTTTTTAAATACAAGGCAATTTTACCTGACGACGTGGTTTTACCAGAACCCTGCAGACCAGCCATGAGAATGACGGTAGGCGGTTTAGAGCTGACGTTGAGCTTGGCCTGTCCGCCGCCCATCAACTGCGTAAGCTCTTCATTTACAATTTTGACGACCTGCTGGCCAGGGGTAAGGCTTTGCAGTACCTCGCTGCCAACCGCACGCTCCTTGACTTTTGCGCAGAAATCCTTGGCTATTTTATAGTTAACATCCGCCTCCAGCAGGGCCATACGGATTTCGCGCATAGCGGCATTTACATCCGCTTCGGTAAGGGCGCCGCGATTTTTCAGCTTATTAAAAACCTGTTGTAATTTATCACTTAAAGCTGACATAGCAGTTCCTCAATCTCGCTCTTGTTCTGTTTGCTTAATCCTGCGCGTTCTATGGCTTGCAGCAGAGCCTGGCGCAAGACATTGCGCTGGCGCTCCTTTTCTGCAATATGCAATAGCCCTTCGTATTGACGCAGCAGGCTCTCGCCCCGCTCGATCAGATTGTGTACAGCCTGGCGGCTGCTACCATGAAGCGCTGCGATTTCAGAAAGAGAAAAATCCTCTTCATAAAATAGCGAGAGCGCCTCCTGCTGGCGTTCGGTAAGCAAACAGCCATAAATGTCCAGCAATACGGGAATTTCTTGTAGTTTTTGTATACGCGGTTCGCGCATCTTTATTTTGCCTCGTAAACAGTCAAACCTTTTTATCTACGCTAGAGATAATAGCATAGCTGTTTCATGCCTGTCAAGTATTTTTTCTTTACAGCCATCGTATAGCGTGCAAAATTTATGCATTAAAAACAAAAAAGACAAAAAATAGTAGATTTTTTGTTGACTTATCTTTTGCTTTGTGCTATGATGTTGTTTGCTGTTATCTTGGAAAATTGGGCGCTTTTACTTATAATATATTATAAAAGCATTTTCCGGCTTTCTAGATATATGCAATTGTTGCTGGTTTTTATACAGGCAGTTACCTTGCGAGGAGTGATAAATGTAATGCGATATCCTGCCAGTTCCGAGCTGAGGAAGCGTCGCTCTTATGCGCGTATCCCCGATGTTGTGGAAATGCCGAACCTGATTGATGTGCAGCGTAAATCCTACCAGCACTTCATTGAGGTCGGTCTGAAAGAGATTTTTCAGGATGTATCTCCTATTACCGATTTTACTGGCAACCTGGTGCTAGAATTCATCGATTACAGCTTTGGAGAGCCAAAATACGACGTGGAGGAATGCCGCAATCGCGACGCCACGTATGCTGCGCGTCTCCGGGTTAAGGTGCGTTTAATTAATAAAGAAAGCGGTGAGGTAAAAGAGCAGGATGTTTTCATG
>CALXSV010000045.1 GCA_944391235.1 uncultured Clostridia bacterium
AATGGTACCAAAATCTGCTTTTTCAAACCATCTTTCGATTACGCCGCAAGCACTGTTGTTAATAACAGCAGACGGACCGCCGCTTTGTGCGACAATTGCATTCCCTTTCAGTGGCATGTTCTATCCCTTCTCCTTTCGTCATTCCATCACGTCCTGAGATGAATCTCAGAGGCAGCTTTTACAATAAAAAAGCTCCCAGCAAAAGACCTACAGCTTTTCCGGCTCTTCCAGTTCGCCCTCGTCAACCAGAATGATTGATTTGATACGTTGGTCTTCTTTAGGTCTATCCATAATACCGGTTTTAGTAGCAGCGATTTCATCAACTACATCCATGCCCTGAATAACCCGGCCAAAGGCAGCATATTGCCCATCCAGATGTGGTGCATCCTGATGCATGATAAAAAACTGACTGCCTGCGCTGTTGGGATCCATAGCGCGGGCCATGGAAAGCACGCCGCGTGTGTGCTTCAGCGTGTTGGCACGAAACCCATTGGCCAAAAACTCACCTTTAATGCTGTACCCAGGGCCGCCCATACCCGTACCATCCGGACAACCGCCCTGAATCATAAAACCAGGAATGACACGGTGAAAAATCAGGCCATTGTAAAAGCCTTTGTCAACCAGGTAGCGAAAATTCTTGACCGTGTTGGGCGCATATTCCGGCAACAGTTCAATCTCAATTTTTTTCCCATTTTCCATTTCAATAATAACCATGCAAAAAGTATCCTCCTTAATCCTGCATATTTTCCATTATATTAATTCAGAAACAAAATATATCAATAAAGCAATCATATTCCACACAGAGTGCGCGGCCATACAATAGTAAATATTCTCATAGCGTGCGTACAACCAAGCAAAACCGCAGCCCCCGGCAAATAGAGGCAACAGTACGCTGAGATTTCTGTGTGCAACAGCAAAAATCAAACCACATGCAACAATGGCTTTCCACTTACCTAACATCTGGCGCAGCGGCGGATAAAGAAATCCGCGAAACAGAGTTTCTTCTGCAATAGGAGACAATACAGTCAGCAAAAGAATGACCATAGCCAACTCAAGGGGATTGTTGGCATAATAGATCATCTGCGTTACTGTCTGTGTTTCCAGCAGGGATTCCGGCAAAAGCAGGCTGGATAGGAAAGAAAGCAGCACATTCAGGGCATATAGGGGCATACCAAACTGGATTCCCTTGAGAATAATCTTTTTCACCTTGGGCCGCGTATAACCAATATCCGAAGGCGGCCTGCCCATGGATACGGTAACAATGTATAAAGGCACTAACGTAAAACAGCACATCTGCAAAATATAGCTGATCATATACAGGCCAACCATACTGTGCGCTGTGGTGGAAAACAGCATAGGAAAACGCGCCACAGTAAAGCCAATTAGCAAAATCAAGATGGCTTCATAGAGCTGCCAACTAGCCTTTTGCCTTTGCTCCTCGTCGGAGGAATCCTCTGCATCAGGCAAGCTCTGCTTGATTTCCTCCCGCAGTTCTTCATCAAGCCATAGATCCGCATCAGACAAAAGCTCCTCGCGGATATCCGCCTGCGCCTCAGTCTGCTCCTCCTGCTGATCGCAGTCCGGCTGAGACGAGGCCTCGTCTTCTGGCAAAGGACAGGCTGGCGCTTTATCCTCTATCTTTTTTATCAATGGATCTTTGTTTTGTTTTTCTGTCATATACAGAACTATACCATAAAACAGAGGAAATTAACAGTTCTTTTCTAAACAAAAAACCGCTATATACTCTTATCCACTCTCTACGCAGCAAAAATACACTATTTTTCAGCATAATGAATAGGATGCTGCCGCCTGGAAAATACTGTCAGGATACGGCAAAATACAAGGGCATAGCCGCAAGCAAGGCTATGCCCCATCCTCAATCAAAATTGGCCAGCTTTTTGCTGGGTGAACTGCCCGTCTGCTCTAACATACAGGCAAAATCAAAATCTATTGCTCGCGTTCCCGTAGCCCCTGCGCAATGCACTGTGCCAAGTCCTCTACTGACTGCTTTACCCGACTACAGGCCGGGCTGGCAAATTCTGTCTGTCCAGGCTGAATACCCAGTATCCGAATACGGCAGCCTACCTCCTGGGCCAGATAGCGCAGCATCACATCCAAGGGCAGCATGTGGGTAGAAAAATCCATGCCGCGAATTTCCGCCAAATCAATCTCAGCAATCCGCCCAATTTCTCCGCCAATATGCGCAGCGTCAACCAACAGGAGTAAGTCCGGCTGATAGCGGCGAATCTCGCCGGTAAAGTTTTCTGGCGCCGTGCTGCCAGCCAGCAGAAGCACCTGCTCCTGATCTGCCAGCAATTCCTGCAAACGCCATATCAGCAACATACCCGCAGCGTCATCACCGCACAGCTCAGAGCCAGCGCCCAATATAGCCAACCTGCGGCAGGCACGTATCTCCTGCCCTATAATCTCCTGCCATGTGCTCATGGCATATGAACCTTTAAATCCGACTTACGCAAAACTGCCAGCTCAATATCTGGCGTAGTGCGCAGGCAACCCTTCCGACAGCTATCCACGCATTGCGCACAAAAAATACAGTGCCCGAGATCGATTTCACAGACAAATTTCTTATTTTCCCGGTCCCCCACATTGCGAATAGCAATGGCATTGGCCGGACAATCACGTACACATAAATTGCAGCCGATACAATTTGTACTATCATAGCAAATACGTCCGCGATAGCGCGCGTCAATGTCCAATTCGCCAGCCGGATAAGCTATGGTATCCGGCTGTTTAAACAGATGCCGCAACGCCAGACCAAGGATTTTTCCCGGAGTCCGTTTCATGCTAATTAAGCACCCCTTTCAGCAGCAAATTGGCAATAATTTGTATCATGGCCAATGGAGTAAGATACTTCCAGTACAGATTGACGACCTGCTCAATACGCAGACGGGCCATGATTGTACGGAATATGCTCAACAGCAGCAGTATGAACAGCGTTTGCAATATGTAAGACAAAAAGCTCAAAATAGCAGAAGTACTGTAAAAAGGCAAAAAGATGGCAGCCATCAAGGAGCAAAGAACAACCAGTTCACTATCCATTGCCAAGTGGAAGATGGCATATAAACGTCCACTGTATTCCACAAATATGCCGCCAGCCAGCTCTGTTTCCGCCTCTGGCAAATCAAAAGGCACACGCTCCAGCTTGCCTTGTGAAGCCACAAGCGCTACCAAAAAGGCAGGCAAATTAATGAGCAGGTACAGAGGGTGCTCGGTATAATAGGCATGAATGCCGGTTAAGGACCAGGTGTCCGCCAACAGGGCTGGCGCCAACAGTGCCATAAACATGGGCACCTCATAGGCAAACATCTGCGTTAACACACGGGTTGCGCCAATGGTTGCATATACGCTGGTCGAATACCAGGCCGCCAAAAAGACGAAAAGAGTCGGTAGAGTCAGCAGATAGAGGACGACAATTAAATCTCCATTAAAGGGATAAATTGAGGAAGGCCTCCAGGTAGGAATATAAAGATAGGCGGCGACCACTACAGACAGCGAAAGAATGGGCAGCACCTTAAAAACTGCCTTATCCGCCTCAGCGGGAATAATCGTTTCCTTGCCCAGCAGTTTCAGAAAATCTGCCAGCGGTTGATACCAGCACGGCCCCTTGCGGTTCTGCAATCTGGCATACAGCTTTCTATCAATAAAGCTAAAGACCAGAGCGTAGCCCCCCAGAAACAACAGCCCGGGGAAGACAATTATATTAAACAATGCTTCTAGCATAAATTACCTTCCTTCCTATCGCCTAGAGGATAAACTTCCGCTCTGCAATTTGTATTTTTGCCGGGTCAAAGCCTTGCTTCTTATAGTGTGCAATGCCATACTTCCGCAACTGTTGCCAGTCCCAACACTGCTCCTGCTCACTGTCACGCAATACAATCGCCCGGTCTGTACAGGAATAACAGGGGTCAATGGCCGCAATAATGATGGGGACGTCGGCTAGATAATCACCCTCCAGCATATGCTT
>CALXSV010000046.1 GCA_944391235.1 uncultured Clostridia bacterium
GGGCAACAAGAAGTACATGAACATGAAGCACTTGGAGGCTGCCGTTGAGGATGCCTCTATTGCCGGCTGACTTCTCTCATGCCAGGCCCTGCAAACCATTTTGCGAAAAATACTTGACACTACCCAAATTTGTTCAAAACAAACGTGCGCTTAGATTTTGATGTTTATATTCTTTGCTAATTTGTACAGATTATTTGATTTTTAGGAATATTTTATGTACTTTTTGCTACCTGATTGGCATTTGCAGAGAATCATTATTTTAGCAAATAGAAAACGTGCCATTGCATTAGCAATGGCACGTTTTCTTTGTTAGTTGAAATATATTAGTCAAGTATTCGCGAATTAACCAACTAATACTTTTTTCTATATCTATGTACTTTTTTTCATTGCAACTTGTAGTGATGCGTCTGTCAACTCGGGACCACTTGTCAAAAAGTCTTTATCGAACAATAAATTGTACATAGTAATCAGTGCCTCCAACCGTGGCGCACTAACGTTTAGTCTTCGGCTTAAATGGACTAGTGGTACAATCCCATAAGGAATATCTTCTGTAATATACCGATATGTCAAAGAAACAGGACCTTTTCCGGCAATGTATGTCTGGTTATTTTTTATCGCATCATAAAGATTTTCATACTGATCCGGCCAAAAACCATTCAGAATCTCTAATGCACTTTCACCATGTGCTCCTGCTTTTTCTGCAATCATAAGCCGTTCTTGATCTGCTTTTTCTACATATTGAAGAATGATTCGGCTAGCCGCATCCCCATAGAAGCTGTAATTCTCCCCGTTCTCAATCCTAGAAATATTAAACAGGGAGATCGGAACATGTAAAATCGGATTAGTGTTATTGATAGAGGTCTCGATTACATTTTGAGCTGGAACAAGGAAAGGGAACACAGCAGAAATTTCGCGAATCATTGCTGCTGCGTCAGAGGACGGAATTGTTGCCAGGGCGACAACGTTCTTAACTTTTGTTAATACACACTGTCCAACCTCGTTTGAATCACTCAAAATCGGCATGCCGCTGGTCTCTCCCAAAAAGATACCTTTTTCCCGGCACTCCTTTCCTAATACGTTATAGCATTCCAAAGCTCCCCAATTTCCATTAAAAATTAATATCCGGCTATAAAGAGGTAATTTACCTACTAAAAGTTTGCATACTGGAAGGTGTCCCGAAGAAGTCGTCATAATGAGAATATAAGAAGCGGTGCTGACAGCCTTATCAATACAAAACTGGGCAGTAGGATAATATCGACCTGAAATCACTCCAGAGATTTTAATCCCATGTTCATTAATCTGTCGAACTTTTTCAACATTTCGATCCCACATGACAACCTCATGTCCATGTGACATTAAATAACAGGCCATCGCTTGTCCTGTTTTTCCAATCCCGAGTATCGAAAATTTCAAATAAAATGCTCCCCTCGTTACCAGAGTCCAGAGTATTAATATGTTCCACTTGTTGGCGAAAAGTAGTGCCGTTTTTTCAAATTGTCTGCCATATCCTGGTTCCGAATTTCCGCATTACTCCCGATTTCACGAGCAATATTTGCCGCAATGATTTCAGAGGCCAGCAAAGGCATTGTATAGCTGCTGAAGCTAATCCCCGCTACTGAACAGAAAATAATTGCATCTGCCTGTTTTGCCAACGGAGATGTCTCCAGATCTGTTATAGCAATAGTCTTCGCTCCGCGTTTTTTTGCAAGTTCCACTGCGTCGACTGTTGCCTGAGGATAGTTTACATATCCAAAAACAATTAGACAGTCTTGATCCGTAATAGTATAAAGCGCATAGCTGTCGTTTGGATCTGACGTAATGACATGGAATACATCGTCTACCAGATATCTTAACCGCATACTAAAAGAATATGCGACAGCAGAACTTCCCCGGATGCCTACAACAATTTTTCTCTTGCTTCCGATAATAATTTTAGAAGCTTCCTCAAATGTTTCATCCCGATTTCGATCCACAAAACGATTCAAATTTTTGATTTCATTCTTACAGGCCAAATCAATCGTAGAAGAATTAGACGCTGCATGCATATTAAATTTTAAGACAGACGCTGGATATGCCAAAAGAGTTTGAGCATTTTCTACATAATCAAACATCCTCTTTTGTAGATCACGCTGCATATCGTTATAACCCTCGTAGCCTAAAGAACGTGCGAAACGAATAACAGTAACGTCACTAATATTAAGTTCCTGGGCAATACTGGTCGCAGTCATACAGCTTACACGCAACAGGTTATCCAATAAATACTGCGCAATCTCACGTCCACTTTTCGTAAGTTTGGCTTTTCGAACCCTTTCCTCAAATGTTTGCTGTAATGTATTGAAATTATCTTCCATGTTTGTATACCTTCACATTCATTTCAAATTTATTTCACTATGTCCATAGCGGCCTCACTTTCCAGCCGAATCTACAAAGTAAATTCTATTAACAGAAAAGATTATTGTCAATAGTTGACAAGTATTTTGCAAATCGGCTTGACTTTTCTTCCCTTATATGATATTACATTTTGTAGAATAGTCAACATATTTTTTTTAAAAATGTTGATTAGTTTATTTTTTAAGGAGGAAAACCAAGTGCTGATTAACTTGAAAGGGACACCATATGAGCAGGGATACACCCACGGTGCGGCAACAATCGATTTAATCCGCAAAAACATTGAATCTGTCCGCCATATTGTTATTGATACAAAACATGTCAATTTTGATGTCTATCGGAAATATGTAAAGCTCAATGCTGATTTTATTAAAACTGATCAGCCGGACACTTATGATGAGATGCGTGGTATCGCTGATGGTTCAGGAATTCCACTCGAAGATATTTTCTTACTGAATATCCAATTATTCTTTGTTACAGAAAGCCTTCCTCAAGACTGCACAACAATGATCGCTAGAGCTCCCGCAACCTTAGATAAAAAGACTTACATCGTAAAAAATCGAGATATTGGTACTCATTTTTATCATGTTGTTCTCCATCGAGAGTATCCAAATGGTGTAACAACATGTGAAGTTGATCCCGCAGGGACAGTACTTTGGCCTGGAAGTGGTATCAATAACTTTGGGCTATCTGTTTCAACCACAAGTGGAAATTGTCCTCTAAAACCTTTGCCCAACAATACAAATCATATTAACGTCGCAATTAATCAAAACTATTTGCTTCAGGAATGTAAAAACACTGAAGATGTGATCCATTATATGGAAAAAAAATATAAAGAGCATGCTTTCCGTCTCAACGTGTTCGGGGTTGACAAAGATCGCGCAGTTTGTATTGAAACAACAGAAAAAGGAATCGCTATATTGGAAGACGAGAATGGCCTGCTTATGCGTACAAATCATTTTCTAAGTCCCTTCCAGGCGGAGTTTAATCCACCAGAAGAGTACTACCCCTCGACATATAATCGCTATCGCCATGGAATGGAGTTCTTAAAAAGTCGCCATGGTGCTTTGCGCTTTCAGGACATGTTGATGATTGCGTCCGACCATCATGGCGGGAGCAAGGGTGCCATTTGTCGCCATGGCGGGGAGGATGCGGTAACTGCATATTGCAGTATTTGTGTATTGGAAGACCAGCAGTTATGGACGGCTTTAGGAAATCCCTGCCAATCTCTGATTCTTACATCTATCTGAAGAAGGGAAGAACAATCATGCGTACAGCCAAATTGATGAGACCTAAGACAATAGAAGTATTGGAAGAACCATTACTGAGTTCTCCCGGTACGGAAGAGGCCATTGTTCAAGTAAAAGCTGTTGGGATTTGTGGGACAGATCTGCATGTATTTCAAGGCCAGCGAAGCGATATAACTTATCCCCTTGTTATGGGACATGAGTTATCCGGGATCGTAGTCGACATTGGAATCGGTGTCAACCATTTGAAGATCGGAGACCGTGTTGTACTGGACCCAGTCTTCTCATGCGGAAAATGCGCAACATGCTGTAATGGTCACGCAAATGTCTGCGGAAATGTTAAATGCTTCGGCGTACAAATGAACGGTGGATTTCAAGACTTTATTAAAGTTCCTGCGGATCATTTATATGTATTTCCAGAGCGATATTCCTTTGAAGAGGCCGCTCTAGCGGAGCCTTATTCCATCGCTGCCAATATCTTCAGCCGCCTTACGCCAAAACCCGGTGAAAATATGTTGCTGATGGGGGCAGGTACAATCGGGTTAACAATCTTGCAGGCCGCAAAGGCCGGTGGGTGCCGTGTTATGGTAACAGATGTTGTGGAGGAAAAGTTGCGGAATGCTAGTGCTTTCGGTGCTGATTATGTGGTAAATAGCAAAACTTCGGATTTACAAAATGAAGTTCGTCGCTTTGCTCCTGATGGGGTGACACTGTTAGTGGACGCTGTTGGTATTGCACCTTTGCTTGAACAATGTATTCAATTTGCTGCTCCCGCAGGCAAAATTGCTGTGATTGGATTTGATGATACATCTGCACCTATTTCGCCCGCGCAAATCACTCGACGAGAACTGACCCTGGTAGGTTCCCGTATGAACAACCATAAATTTCCTACTGTAATGGAGTGGTTTAAATCCGGTCAATTTCATCCGGGAAAAATGATTACTGGAAAATACCCTATTGAGGAAATACAGTCTGCATTTGAGCACACGCTATACAACAACGCAAACTGCATCAAGACGATTATCACATTTTAATTCTGAGAGTATAATTCAGAGAGGTAAATTCAGCAATGAAACATTTATTTACTCTTGAAAACAAAGTCGCTTTAGTAACAGGCGCATCTCATGGGATTGGACTGGCTATCGCAGAAGCGCTGGCAGAGGCGGGTGCTACTATTGCATTCAATCTTAGAACACAAGAAAAAGTAGACCGTACGCTAAAGACCTATCAAGACCGGGGAATCGTTGCCCACGGTTACGTATGTGATGTTACCCATGAGAACGAAGTCCAACATATGGTTGCACAAATTGCGGATGAATTGGGCGGAGTGGATATTCTGGTAAATAATGCCGGTATTATTAAGCGCATCCCGATGACTGAAATGAGCGTTGAAGATTTTCGTCAGGTAGTTGACATTGATTTAACAGGACAATTTATTATGTCAAAAGCCGTAATCCCTGCCATGATTCAAAAAGGTCATGGGAAAATCATTAACATCTGTTCTATGATGAGTGAACTAGGTCGTGAAACTGTATCTGCGTACGCTGCGGCAAAGGGCGGGTTGAAAATGTTGACACGCAACATATGTGCTGAATATGGGAAATATAATATTCAATGCAATGCAATTGGTCCAGGCTATATTGCGACTTCCCAGACCGCACCACTTCGGGAACTTCAACCTGATGGCACACCTCATCCGTTTGATACCTTTATCCGCAGTAAAACGCCCGCAGAGAGATGGGGTGTCCCAGAAGACCTGGCAGGCCCCGCTGTATTCCTAGCCTCTGATGCGTCCAATTTTGTCAACGGACATATTCTATACGTAGATGGTGGAATCTTGGCCTATATTGGGAAACAACCCTGAATAAATTTTGTATAAAGTGAAGAAATAGTGTGCATATGGTGGAAACTTTCATGATAATTAACACACACTAGAGTCGATATACACAGCAGTGTGTACGAATCCACCCTGCATAGCCAGAGAATATTCTTTATATTTTGTGGTTCAACCAGCAACAGCAGAGACTTCTGACAGGGATGTCCTCCCTCGTAACTACCTAACCTGGTACAGAATTGCTTTGACCAATACGCAGACCAATATCAGGAAACTCATAGTCGGATGTAATGAACGAAGTCGTTGAGTCAGCTCTCAAGAAGCGGGTACGACAGTAGCAGAAAACACCTAATAGCAAAATTTTGGCAACCTGACGTATCTTCATACGCAGGAGGTCACTGGTTCGAGTCCAGTAGTCTCCACCAAAAGCTCCTGAAATCGCAAGATTTCAGGAGCTTTTCTTTTGCTTTCCCAACTTTTTCTCCGCATTTATTTTTGTATTTTCCCACGACTAATACTCTGACCAATATGATGATCGTTCCGGATAGGATAAGGCAGCACCGGGCAGAATGTTTCCCACTCGCTGCTGTTTCTTGACCGATTTTCTCTGATTTTTCTATTTCCTTATGCAGAATCCCGGTGACTCATTCTGTAGATTTTGCATAACTTGGCTGATGATATTCCCAATGGTATTCGCAGTATCTTGTTTCATGTCCGCAGTGGCGTGGGTATAGGCGCTCAGGCAGTGGCGTGGGTATAGGCGCTCAGGGTGAAGCTGGCGCTGTATATGGTTTTCAGGATCTTCTCGTGAGTGTGCCGAAAAGAATCTGGGTAGTGGTCCTTGGTCTTTTCCCGGAATCGTGGCTCAGCGTAGACCTCGTACCACAGCTTGATCTGGCTCTTCTCGGTGTAGCTTTTATTCCGGGTCATATCCATCTGCTGGCTGTCGGCGATGGCTTTCTTCAGCATCTCCTTGACCTCCGCCTGGGTCTTGCCCAGCACGCTCTTGATCCCCGTGACCGGGTCATAGGCCGCTGTGTAGAAACCCTACCACCGACCGTTTTTCCGCTTGCGGATGCTGTCCTCACCGTTGGCTCGTTTTCTTGGCATATATTGAAATATATTTTCAAGACCTATATTGCCGACGGAGTGGAGCGCCAAGTATACAGAGAGGTGTGTTCAGATACCTCTGCGATCTCCTCCCAGGCGGTCTCCTTCCCGGACAGCCTTGTATCCCT
>CALXSV010000047.1 GCA_944391235.1 uncultured Clostridia bacterium
AAATTCATCTTGTGACTTTTTTAGTTGGGCAAGCCGCTCTGTCAGAGAATGAGGAATGGAAATGGAGCGATGCGAGGTTTTTGTTTTGGGGGCCTTACATATAGGCTTACCATCTACTATTGTTACCGCTTTTGAAACTTGGACAATGTCAGAGTCGAAATTTATATCATCCCACTGAAGGGCAAGTAGCTCTCCTTTTCTGAGGCCACTATAAATTGCGAGAATAAATAAGATTCTTACTTGTTCCGGGATGGATTTCGTAATAACATAATCTCCTACGGTGTATGGGAGCCCTGTATCGTCAATGCGCTTATGACCACGAACTTTGATGGCATAAGGTTTTTCAATGAAGTCTAGGAAAATGGAAACCTGTTCAGGAGTAAAGAAAGTTACTTTTTCCTCTGCACTGACTCCTTGCAGTCTGACGTGATCACATGGATTGCGATCAATGATTTCCCATTCGGTTGCAGTGCTTAATATAGATGAGAGAACATTGCGCGTTTTCATAATGCTGGCCTTACTGTATCCACCAGGTTTCCCATCTTTTCTCGCATCATCTTTGGTGAGAGAGGCGAAAAATGCATTTATTTTGTGCGGTTTTAGCGCAGTCAGCTTTAGATGGCCCAACTCAGGCAAAATTTTTGCGTCGAGCTCCTCTTGATATTTTGCGACCGTTCCAGGGGCAAGGTTGATTTTGGCGTATTCGCTGATCCATCGTTCAGAAAATTCTTGTAGCGTGATTTTGCTGCCGTTCATAATCAAACCGTTTTTTACTTTGGTTTCAAACTGCTGTGCAAATTCCTGGACAACTTTTTCGCGTTTTTTAGGCGTCAAGGATGGGTCGGGGGTAAACGTAGTTGTTTCAAGCAGTTTTTTGCCTTTGATGTCGTAGCCGCAGGATACAGTGATCTGATAACTGCCATTGCGTTCTCGTATACTTGCCATAGTAATATGCCTCCGTTCTGGATGATTGAGTAATAGATTAAATCCCCGCCCTGCGACACTTCACAGAGCGGGGATGGTAAGGGGCTTATCCTGTGGCTTCAGCTGATGTAGCATCCAGAAGCCGTAGTACTCGCTCATAGGAAATCAAGGCTTTGCTACCTGAGTATATGGCAGGGAGAAGCCCTTGCTTTATCCACCTTCGAAGGGCACATTCGCTGACTTGGTAGCCCTCTCCCACGAGCCTACGATGAATTTCACGAATTGTACCAACTTGACAGACCATAGAACATCATTCCTTTCCTCATTGCAGCCTAGATTTTCAACATAAGAATATGCGCTTAGTAGTGCTTTGCGCCGTTCCGCAGGGCGGCAAAAGGAAGCTCCAGATAACGCCGTCCCTGAATCCTTTTTGTCGCGAGCCGCATTTCTGAGTGCTTTTTCAGTACTCCCTCTTGACAAAGCATTTTTGTCATTTCTTTGCTGGACAGCGAACCGAAATTTGCCTTTCCACGCAGATAAGTGAGCAAGGTTTCTGTGCGGATACACAGGGCATCTTTTTCAACGATGCAATCCTCATCGTGATTCAATTTTTTTCGTGGCACTACATGGAACTCGTTGTTATGATAACCTTGGAGGATGTACCAGCAAAGATTACCTTGGGGGGTGTAGTTTTGAACACGACTGACTTTTTTCGCTTGAGCGGACAGTAGACTTTCAAAGACTTGTTCAGCTGCACGGATAGCGGACTGATAGTATGACTGGCTAATAATATCTGTCTCCAAAACAAACCGATAAAACAGTTCTGTACTCCAAAGCAGGAGCAATTTGGAGATTTCCAGCCTAGCGTCGTCACAGCTTGTTAGGGAAGCAAGCTGGCGGCTAAGAACCTGTCGTTCGGAATCTATGTGCGGCAAAAGCCAAATCATCCAGGCCCGGAATGCTTTAGCAGCCGCCATTCGAGCTGTTGGCAAGCCGCCGCGCATTGGTTCGGTTAGTTGTACTTCAATGATGCGGGTTAAATCAGAAGCTGCGGTCAGGGGGACTTCGCCCGTAAAAGCGACACCACTTTGACAGTCATAGGCGCTACTAGATGCACGTGGGGCTGCGGTTCGCCGGATACTGCCATTCGTAGCAAACCGCAGAACCTCTGCCATAAGCTTTTGCCGTTCTCGTTGAACCGCTGGGTTGCTGCCTCTTGCCAAGTCATCAACCAGTATTACCTGACCCCGGTACTTGCTGATCTCTTTAATCACGCCTTTAGCGGTTGAATTAGCGTCCAGCTTACCACAAAGCCTAGGTGGAACATTGTCCATCACGTCATACAGCAGACAATAGCGGGAAACTAACATGGTCTTACCAAAGCCCTGCTGTCCCACGATATATAAGGCAGGAAAGGTTGTCAGTCCAAGAGCGGCAACCTGAGGACGCATGGAACAGAGCAGCGAATACGAAAATGTAGGCCAGATGATGGGTGGATTATGTTCGATTTCTCGCAGCAGCATTATAATTGCTGACTGCTCATTCTCGGGCCCATCCCTTGCCAGGTGGATAGAGGAAATTTCCGGGTGGACTGTGATGACATGATTGCTTCTGTTACCTAATATCTCGTCCCCAGCCACAAATATCCACGTACCATCGTACAGCTGATTTAGGCCAAAGTCACGGCAAAATAAACCTTGGTCTTTTGATGCGGTTGCAATGTAGAGGATATGAGTATCGACCGAGCCATAACTGCCAGCGTTTAGGATCCGGCAGGTTGGAATAGCATTGAGGATCTGTGAAGAGATAGATTGACGAATGTCTACAATCAGGTCGCGCGTACAGTCGGGAGCCGCAATACGCAGATCGATGGCTTCTAACTGGGTGCAAGAGCTGATATCGTATAGCGGCCTTGCGTGGATGATGTCAAAATTGGTGAGCAAGCATCCTCCTGATTGTAGCCCTCTCTGCGGTAAGGAGAGATTAGACATTTGAATCGTCACCTCCGGTGTAGAAGGATTCGGGCAGGCTGCCGTGGTTTTGTAGGAGCAGCTTTGTGAACTTTAGTTTGATCTCTGCCTTGCAACGTTTTCTATGTTCTTTAGCAAGCTTTTTCTGATACTTTAACTTGTATTTCATTTTCTTCAGTTTTCGTTTCAGTTTTTTTGAACTTCCCTTTTTCGAGCCGCACTTTTTGTCCGTCCCTACACAGATGGGGAATTCACCATTTAGTTCTGCCATAAAATCGCCTCCTTCAAAACATGATATTATAATATTACACAGAATTCTGATCAAAATCAAGACATGGGATTACACAAAAATCTGAGTAAATAAGAGGACGAATTTATGAAAATTTACTTTACTTTCTGTGCAAATGTGTGATATGATATGCCCTGAAAGAAATAATTTTTAAGGATATTATCGAGAGAGGACAGAAAGAAATGCCAATCGCATATAAGAAAAATATTCTGGAAGAGCTGAAGAAACATGGCTACAATACAAATAGGCTTCGCAAAGAGAAATTGTTGGCAGAAGGTGTGATTCAATCTTTACGTGAGGGAAAGGCAATCTCATTGCAAAATATTGGTAAGATTTGCGATTTACTAAAATGTGAACCGGGTGATATTTTAGTGATGGTAGACGAAGAAGGCCGCGATGCAGAGGGCTTTTTCCACTTGAACCATAGACAGGGTATAAGGAAGGATAAGGAGTAGTCCTTTACAGAAATATTAAAAACAGTAAAGATTAGTTATCGCTGCGAAAATGTGG
>CALXSV010000048.1 GCA_944391235.1 uncultured Clostridia bacterium
GACATATGCTATTATTAATATTGGCATATCGATATTTATATATCGATATGCCTTTTTTATATTTCTCTTGATAAAAACGACATGATACAATTTTAGCAAGAGCAAAAGGAGGCTGGCATGATGTCAGACACGGTTATTACGAAACAGCTTATGGAAAGAATGCGCAGATACTTGGATTATCTCAAGTGTCTTACTCCTGATGGGGCCGTGAACATTACGGCGGAACAAATCGCTGATGCCGTAGGCGTGCATGCTGCTGTGGTCCGTCAGGATCTTTCCATTATCAGCAATGGCGAGTTGCCTGATGTGGGCTATATTATAGAATATCTGATTGCCGATTTGGAGCATCATCTGGGCTATGATAAAAACAATTCTGCTGTATTGGTTGGTGCGGGGTATATGGGGCACGCACTTATGTCCTATGATGGCTTTGCCCAATGTGGAGTAGAAATTGTCGTTGCCTTTGACATTGACAGCCAGCTCGTTGGAACTACTTTTTGCAATATTTCGATTTTGCCGGTAGCCAAACTACCGGATTTGTGCCGCCGTATGCAGTTTCATATTGGGATTATTACGGTACCGGCTTTTGCCGCACAGGAGGTGTGCGATGTTTTGGTGAAAAACGGCGTTAAATCGATTTGGAATTTTGCACCTATAACGCTGAAGGTACCGGAGGATGTAATGGTTATCAATGAGAACATGGCTGCTTCTCTTTCCCTGCTTTCTCAGCATTTGGCGTAGAATTCTTGAGCACATCAACATTCTGGCAGATAGTAACGATGCTTGCGTACTGCTGCTGGCAATATAGGAGGAATAAAATTGGAAACCACAAAATTTGACCGCGTATGTGAAATCCTCGACAAGTATGAGAGGAACCGCAACAAACTGATTCCCATTTTGCAGGAGATTCAGGAAGAGTATCAGTATCTTCCTGAGGACATCATGACCTTTGTTTCTACTGCTTTGGGTATTTCTGCTGCCACTGTGTATGGCGTGGCTACCTTTTATGCCCACTTTACGCTGCAGCCCAAAGGCAAGTATGTGATTAAGGTCTGTGACGGTACAGCCTGCCACGTAAAAAAATCCGGCGATATTCTGGACGCGCTGGAAAAAGAGTTGGGTCTGACCAAAAAGAACAATACCACCTCTGATATGCTTTTTACGCTGGAAACAGTCGCCTGTTTGGGTGCTTGCGGTCTGGCGCCGGCTGTCGTGATTAACGACAAAGTCCATGGTCTGATGACCCCCGAAAGTACAATTGCGCTTTTGAATGAAATCAAGGAGGCAGAGGCCCATGAATAAAATCGATTTAGAGCAACATAAACAGCAAATGCGTAAATGCATGGAGCAATATAAAGCCCATATTGTCATCTGTGGCGGCACTGGCTGCATGGCCAATGGTGCAGGTGAAATTATGGAAGAATTCAAACGGCTGTTGCAGGAAAAAAATCTTTCGCTTTCTGTTGCTATGGCTAAGGAAGAAACAGATTATTATATGGCCAAAAGCGGCTGTCAGGGCTTTTGCCAGATGGGACCGCTGGTAACCATTTACCCGCAGGAGATCCTCTACGTTAATGTTAAGGCTGCGGATGTGGACGAGATTATTGAAAAAACGCTGATTGGCGGTGAAACTATTGACCGCCTGCTGTATAAGGATGAGGAAGGCGAACCAGTAGCGGAAATGGGGAACATTCCCTTTTATAAGCTACAGCAGCGTACCGCCCTCAAGCTCTGTGGCTTGATTGACGCTGAAGATTTGGATGAATACATACTGCATGACGGCTATAAAGCTGCGGAAAAAGTTGTGCTTTCTATGTCGGATGAGGAGGTCTGCTCCACCATTTTGGCCTCTGGTCTGCGTGGACGCGGCGGCGGCGGCTTCCCCACTGGTAGAAAGTGGGAGTTAACGCGCGTACAACCCGGGCCGGTTAAATATGTGATTTGTAATGGCGATGAAGGCGACCCCGGCGCCTTTATGGACCGCTGCATCATGGAAGGCAATCCGCATAGCGTGCTGGAGGGCATGATTATCGCAGCCAAAGCTGTGGGCGCTACGGATGGGTATATTTACGTCCGGACTGAATACCCTCTGGCTGTAGAGCGCCTGAAGATTGCCATTGCAGCCGCACGGCAAAACGGGATTCTCGGTAATAACATTTTTGGCTCCAAAATGCACTTTGATATTCAAGTCATGGAAGGGGCAGGTGCCTTTGTTTGTGGTGAAGAAACTGCGCTTATCAGCTCTATTGAGGGCAAGCGTGGTATGCCCATGCCAAAACCGCCGTTCCCGGCTGAGAAAGGTTTGTTTGGCAAGCCTACTGTTATTAATAATGTTGAAACCCTAGCAACCGTACCGATGATTATTACCATGGGGGCAGATAAATACGCCGCCATGGGTACAGAAACCTCTAATGGTACCAAAACATTTGCCTTGACCGGTAATGTGGCGCACACCGGCCTGATTGAGGTTCCCTTTGGCACCACCCTGCGTCAGATTATCACAGAAATCGGTGGCGGCGTGATCAATGATGATGGCAGCAATGCGGGCGCTGACTTTAAGGCTGTCCAAATCGGCGGACCGTCAGGCGGCTGTCTGACTCAGGAGCATTTGGATATGCCCTTGGATTACGAGAATCTCAAAGAGATTGGCGCTATGGTGGGATCTGGTGGTCTGGTTGTAATGAATCAGCAAACCTGTATGATTCAGATTGCCAAGTTCTTCATGCAGTTTACCCAGAATGAATCCTGCGGCAAATGTGTTGTCTGCCGAGAAGGTACTAAGCAGATGCTGGCCTTGCTTGACGACATTGCTGAAGGCCGCGCAACCGAAGAAACCGTTGACCTGTTGGAGGAGCTGGCTCATACTGTAGGCGTTGGCTCTCTGTGCGGTCTTGGTAAAACAGCGCCTAACCCGGTTTTGTCTACCTTAAAGTATTTCCGCGATGAATATATGGAGCATGTGGTGAACAAGCATTGCCCAGCAGGACGCTGCCAGGCTCTGAAAAAATTCAAAATCAATCCGGATACCTGCAAAAAGTGCGGCCTGTGCGCAAGAAAGTGCCCTGTAGGTGCCATCAGCGGCTCCAAAACAGAAAGCTATAAGATTGATGCTTCCGCATGTATCAAGTGCGGCGTTTGCCAGGAAGTTTGCAAATTCAACGCAGTAGATATCGGTTAGGGCTCCGGGAAAGGGAATAGATATGATCAAACAAAATTACGCGACAATAGATAATATCCAGGTACGTATTGAGGACGAGCGCAACCTTTTAGAGCTAATTCGTAAGGCTAATATTGAACTTCCTACTTTCTGTTATCACTCAGAAATCAGCGTTTATGGCGCTTGCCGCATGTGTATGGTGGAAGTAGAGGGCATGGGACTGGTTCCGGCCTGCTCTACGGCTGCCACCCCTGGTATGGTGGTACATACCAATACCCAGCAGATTCGCAATATCCGTAAGATGATTGTCGAGTTGCTGCTGGCCAATCACAATGAAAACTGCACAACCTGTCCGAAAAGTGAAGACTGTAAGCTACGCCGGATTGCTACGCAGATGGGTATTAGCAAGGTACGCTTTACCAAAACCGCTAAGGTCGTTCCGGTAGACGATTCCTCC
>CALXSV010000049.1 GCA_944391235.1 uncultured Clostridia bacterium
GCCGCGAAGCCGGATATTGTCAGAACCCGCATATCCATTCTTTTGCGGAATGCCGGGATGGCAATTGTCCCCATGCAGCGACTTGTCCACTCATCAAGCTGAATGAATCCGCGCGATATTCTCTCATTATCGGCATGACACAAGCGCGGTTTCAGATGCTATACAAAACAGGGCATTGTATAATTCCGCATACAACGCCAGATGGCGATCTTGCTCGCCGCTTTGTTTTATTCGATGAGAAATTGGAGATGCTTCATCGCTCTGTTCTCAACAAGGCGACCATCTGTGAAGCCGTGAAGCATATAGAGGAGAATAACGAGCACACAGTATCAGATCGAACGTTGCATGCTCTCTCATCATCCATCTATTATCAGATCGAGCGCCCCTTCTCTACACTGCGCAAGCAGTGCATTCTTCCCGGGGACAAGTCATCAGTTCGTGACCAACTCTTTGGATTCTGTAGCCTTCGCTCGGAGGAGAGCGCAGAAAAAGCAAACAAACTCGAACGCCTCCTGCAGCGTATTTCGTCGATGTATCCATCACTGATGAGCGAACCACTTCAGGATGCTGTCAATGTGATGGTTGCTCTTAACGATCCACAGACCGATTGCCTGTTCTCGAAATTGGATTCTTTCACAATCCTTCAAGCTAGTACGCCAGATCTCCATCTAGGCAATGCGCGTACTATTATCTTTGACGCCACTGCGGGCGTGGATGCCGACTACGATTGGCTGCCGTCCACAGTCTTTCTTCCCAGTCCTTCCAGGAAACATATCGACCGATTACACATCCATGTTTACGATGACCCACTTGCCAATGTTTCCAAAGCTGCGCTGTCAAAGCCATGGAGGATTCCTGCATTTGCCGCCCTGATTGACGAAATCGTCGACACCTATCCAGCTCCGACCTTCCTGTGCACTTACAAAGAATTTTGCACGCCGCTGTATGCACAGTTATCACCGGATACGGTAGGGCATCTGATTTTGACCAAGCAGAAGAGTTTGCCCTATTTTGGCGGCACAAACAGCTCCAATGCGTTCCGAGACTGCATCAATGTCATTCTCCTCGGTTACCCGCGTCTTTCCCCACAAGAGTATCTTTTCCGCAGCTACTCTTACGGTAACCGCACGGTTTTTCGGGAACAAGCAGAAGAAGCAATTCGGCAGATGTCGGAGCAGAGCGATACCTCTTACCCTCAGGAGAGTGATTATTTGTTACCCATGGTTAAGCAGTATGAAGCACATCATCTTGCTGCCCGAGTTGAGCAGGAACTATATCGCTGTGCAATACGGGATCCCAACGGGACAACAAAAATTCATGTCTTTCTATTTTTCCCGCCGCGCGATATGCTCGCACTGCTGGAAAATCGACTGAAAGGTTGTCAGATTCAAAACCATGAGTTGCCTTCCTCTTTTTCTCTTCAAAAGGCTCTAAGCCGCAAGCAAAAAAATGGAGAGACAAAGCTCCAGCGTCTAGACCATTTTTTCGAAGAATGGTCTGGCTCCCCTATTCAGGTAAGTCAACTCCAACAGGAACTTGCTATGACGGCAGAAGCGTGGCATCATCTATCAAAATCAGACAACTTCCGGGCACTGCTGGAAAAGCATCACGTACAAGCTACGGGACGTGGTAAAAACCGGAAATATTTCCGGCACGATCCCTCCCGTTTGTAAGGAAGTCTTCCCTCTGTTCCGCTCTATGTTATTAACAGAATGCGACCCTTCGACCGTATCCTATCCACTTGTGTGATTCATATCCGTCCAACAATCTTGGTATACCGTTTAGGAAGAAACCAAACAATTATGCAATTCAAAAACATACTATAATTGTAGATATTATATCAAGAGATATTCTGTCCACATCACCAGACCAATTGCTAAGGAGGCCTATTCTATGAACCCGAATGTCCTGTTACTTGTCCTATCTTCCATGACAGGCGAGCTACTTCTACCGCTGAGCAACGACAATAATCGCACAACAGACATGGGCTCCCCATTTCTGCCGATATTATTTGTAATTACGCCAATCCCTCCCGATTTCGGAGGAGGGAGGTGTCATGCAGCATTCACCTATTACGCACGTCCCCCGACTTTTCTCATAGGCATATACAAAAGCCTTGATTGGAAACTACACGGAGAGGTCCATCATTCACCACACCGTCCAGATCACCATACGGACACTTAAAGGAGGTTTCACCATGGAACAACTTACTTATAGCGCATCTGATATTTCCCAGCTGCTTGGTGTTAGCATCAGTGCAGCCTACAATCTCTTCCACCGAGAAGATTTCCCGACCTTAAAGATCGGAACACGCCTTTTCGTGCTGAAGGATAAATTTCATCAATGGCTGTCTGAGCACAGCGAACCAGGGCAATTCCCTAGCTGACTTTTGTCAAGCGGCCCATTTCCACGGGCCGCTTTTTCATATTAATTATAGACAAGGGGCGTGTCATTCTTATGGCCAGAAAAAATTCACATCGCGAGGCCGGCAGCGGCAGCATCGTTTTGCGCAAGGATGGTCGGTGGCAGGGTCAATTCTGCAATGGTCGTGATCCCAAGACCGGCAAACTACGGCGGCATACGATTTATGGCAAGACACAAAAGGAAGTTGCCACCAAGCTTCGTGCTGCAACAGCGTCCATTGATCGCGGTACCTTTCAAGAACCGTCCAAAATCACACTCAGCGAATATGCGAAGGAGTATACCAAAAACTATCTGACTGCGTTATCTCCGTATACACGGGAATCGTATCGCATTGCGCTGGACAAGCATATCCTGC
>CALXSV010000050.1 GCA_944391235.1 uncultured Clostridia bacterium
CTGTTTAATAGCATAAAGTATGTAATACGTATAATTATACATACCATACATAGTGTTGTCAAGGAAAATCGTGTTACATATTGATTTTTCATTCGCAACCTGTTAAAATTCCTACATGGCATAAAAATATACACAGGAGGAACAAATATGCGCGCCATTGTTTCCGTAATTGGTCTAGATCGCGTCGGGATCACAGCAGAAGTCTGTGCGCTACTGGCGGAAAACAAGATCAATATTCTAGATATTAACCAAACTGTTATGAGCGGCTTTTTTACTATGACCATGCTGGTTGATACCTCTGCATATACGCAAGCATTTAGCGAATTACGTCAGGCGCTTTCTCAAAAAGGCCAGGATATGCAGCTTTCGATTGAAATTCAACGCGAAGATATTTTCACCGCTATGCACACTATTTGAGAGGAAGTTATTCATGCTTACCCATTCCGATATTCTTCAGACACTTGATATGATTAAGCAGCAGCACCTTGATATTCGTACAATTACCATAGGTATTTCGCTGCGAGACTGTGCACACCCGGATATCCAGATTTGTGCGCAGAAGATCTACGACAAAATCTGCCGCAAAGCAGAAAATCTGGTTTCAGTCGGTGAGGCCATTGAGGAAGAACTGGGCATCCCCATTGTCAATAAACGCATTTCTGTTACCCCCGTATCGATGGTTGGGGAAAGCTGTGAAGCGGATGATTATGTGCCGCTGGCCTTAGCCATGGATAAAGCTGCGCTTACATGTGGCGTTAACTTTATTGGCGGTTTTTCTGCGTTGGTACATAAGGGATTTACCTTGGGTGACCGCCGACTTATCAAGGCTATTCCCCAGGCGCTGGCAGAAACAAAATGTGTTTGCTCCAGCGTAAATGTTGCCACTACAAAAGCTGGTATTAATATGGATGCAGTAGCGCTCATGGGACGAATTATCAAACAGACCGCGCTCTTAACTGCAGAGCAGGATGGTTTGGGCTGCGCAAAACTGGTGGTGTTTGCCAATGCAGTAGAAGATAACCCCTTTATGGCCGGTGCTTTCCACGGGATTGGCGAACCGGAATGCACCATTAACGTAGGCGTGTCCGGCCCGGGAGTTGTTTACCATGCGCTCCAATCGGTAAAGAATCAGCCCTTTGATGTTGTGGCAGAAACAATTAAAAAGATGGCCTTTCGCATTACCCGCATGGGACAGCTGGTTGCACAGGAAGCCTCACGCCGTCTAGGCGTGCCCTTTGGCGTGGTTGACCTCTCTTTAGCACCTACGCCAGCCAAGGGTGACAGTGTAGCCCGCATTCTGGAAGAAA
Organism: uncultured Clostridia bacterium; assembly: GCA_944391235.1. Lineage (GTDB taxonomy): Bacteria > Bacillota > Dehalobacteriia > UBA4068 > UBA4068 > CALXSV01. The sequence continues at coordinate 1,308 of CALXSV010000050.1, forward strand.
TGGGTCTGGAAACCTGCGGCACCCACGGGACAACCGCAGCCCTGGCCCTGCTGAATGATGCAGTTAAAAAAGGCGGGGTAATGGCGTCCAGTCATGTTGGCGGGCTTTCCGGTGCATTTATTCCTGTTTCTGAAGACGAAGGAATGATAGAAGCGGTGCGCTCCGGCGTATTGACATTGGACAAGCTGGAAGCCATGACCTGTGTTTGCTCTGTTGGCCTTGATATGATCGCCGTACCTGGAGATACCACAGCAGAAACCATCTCCGCTATTATTGCCGACGAAGCAGCCATTGGCGTGACTAATACGAAAACCACGGCCGTGCGTATTATACCTGCACCAGGGAAAAAGGTGGGAGATGAACTGGAATTCGGCGGGCTGCTGGGCTCGGCTCCGGTTATGCCTATCCATCCGGAAAGCGCAGAGGTATTTATTGCTCGCGGAGGACGGATTCCCGCACCCATCCACAGCCTGAAAAATTAGGAAAAAATTTTTCTTCCTTAATATAATCCAGATGCAATCCTATACCGGCAGGGCAAAGCAGCTAGGTAAAATCGCTGCTCTGCCCTGTTTTTTCAGCGCATAGTGCAGGGAAAATTTTCTATATGCATACATATTGTACAAACAGCCGGGCATATGTAAAGAACAGCTTTACCTTTGGCAGTACGTGCAAAAAATTTTCAGTTTACTTGGATTTAACATCATAACACTTTTTCATTTTACCTGTCAATCGTAGCATAAAAGCATAAAAGCAAAAAACAACATAATAAAAATGAAAAGGAGACATTCTTTATGAAAAAAGTACTTTGTATTGCTGTGGCAGGACTGATGTCTTTGATGCTGCTAGCTGGCTGTGGCTCTCAGCCCCAGGGGAATAACGATACGGGAACGACAGAGACAACAACAGCTGGAAACCCCATCACCGTGATTTCTCGTGAAGAAGGTTCTGGTACGAGAGGCGCTTTCATTGAACTGTTCGGGATTGAGCAGGAAAATGAAGCCGGAGAAAATGTTGACTATACAATCGCCACTGCCGACCAAACCAATAGCACCGGCGTCATGCTCACCAGCGTTGCCCAGAATCCAGATGCCATTGGTTATGTATCCATGGGTGTTCTGGATGATAGCGTAAAGGCGCTCGACATTGATGGCGTAGAGGCAACTGTAGAAAATGTAAAAAATGGCACCTATAGCGTTGCTAGACCCTTTAACATTGCTACAACGGCTGAGGTAAGCGATGTTGCCGCTGATTTTATTTCCTACATCCTTTCCGCAGACGGGCAGGCTATCATTGAAGAAGCCGGATACATTGCTGTATCAGATGCAGAAGCATATGCTGGCGAGCAGGTTACTGGTAAAATCGTTATTGCTGGCTCCTCCTCTGTATCACCTGTTATGGAAAAACTGATTGAAGCGTATAATGTTGTTAATCCCAATGCAGACATCGAATTGCAGCAAAGCGATTCTACCACAGGTATGAATAGCACGATAGAAGGCATCTGTGACATTGGCATGGCGTCCCGCGATTTGAAAGACAGTGAGCTGGAAAGCGGCCTGACCCCAACTGTTATTGCCATTGATGGGATTGCAGTTATTGTAAACAATGAAAACAGCGTGGAGGGCCTGACAAGCGAACAGGTTAAGGCAATCTACACGGGTGAAATCACCAACTGGGCAGAAGTTCAGTAAAATAGCAATGACACAAAGGCGGACTCCCAGGCCTTAGGCCGGGAATCCGCCTTTTCTTATTCTCCAACACAATACAGACAGGCATATGCAGGGAACTTTCTCATAATTTAACAAAGAGCGGTAGTAGCAACCGGCCCTATTCTTGTGGTTTACACCAATTTTACATTCCCCTACTTTTGCGTTTTACATACTTATTCTAAGATAAAAACGTAAAGAATTGGAGGTTAAATGAGGGATGAATACGTTTAAAGAAAAATTTATGAAAGGATTGTTTCTGGCCACTGCCTGCGTATCTATTTTAGCAGTCGCGCTCATTTGCTTTTTTCTCTTTTATAATGGTGCGCCCACTATCATCCAGATAGGCTTAAAAGAATTTCTCAGTGGAACCACCTGGAGACCATCCAATGGCATCTATGGCATTTTGCCGATGATTTTAGGCAGTATCTATGTTACGGCAGGCTCAATTTTAATTGGTGTACCCATCGGTATCCTAACGGCAATTTTTATGGCGCGATTTTGCAAAAAACGCCTTTACCGCGTGTTAAAACCAGCCGTAAATCTTTTAGCGGGCATTCCATCTGTCGTGTACGGCTTTTTTGGCCTTATGGTCATTGTCCCCGCCATTCGCATACTCTTTGGCGGCAGCGGCAAAAGTATGCTGGCAGCTAGTATCATATTGGGAATCATGATTCTACCTACAATAATAGGTGTATCAGAATCCGCGCTACGCGCGGTTCCAGAAAGCTATTATGAGGGCAGCCGGGCCTTAGGTGCATCGCATGAACGAAGCGTATTCTACACAATCGTACCTGCGGCCAAGTCAGGCATTATGGCTGGCGTTATCCTGGGTATCGGCAGGTCCATTGGTGAAACCATGGCTGTCATTATGGTAGCGGGAAATCAGGCGGTTATCCCCTCCGGGTTGCTTACTGGATTACGTACCATGACAGCGAACATTGTACTGGAAATGGGTTATGCAACAGACATGCACCGACAAGCCTTAATCGCCACAGGTGTTGTTCTCTTTATTTTCATTTTAATCATCAATATCTGCTTTTCATTGCTGAACAGGAGGTCTAAGGAATGAATAACCACAGAGATTTTCCCGCCTCTACGTCCCGGGGGGTAAGGGTACAGGCCCTACTCCTACGCGGCCTGGTCTATCTTGCGGCTGCGCTTACCGTAGGCGTATTGCTGTTCATTATTGCTTACATTCTAATCAAAGGCGTACCGAACCTTTCCTGGCAGCTATTTTCCCCAACTTATACATCAGACAACGCATCACTCTTCCCTGCTCTGGTTAATACTATCACCATGACCTTCTTTTCTTTACTACTGGCCGTTCCCTTAGGTATCGGCGCAGCCATTTACCTAGTTGAGTATTCCGCTCGGGGTAATCGTCTGGTCAAGGTCGTGCGCATGACAGCGGAAACGCTATCTGGTATTCCTTCCATTATCTATGGTTTATTTGGGTATCTGCTATTTGTCATAGCCTTAAAATGGAGCTACTCTCTGCTGGCTGGTGCATGCACCATGGCAATGATGATTTTACCGGTTATTATGCGTACAACCGAGGAAGCGCTCAAATCTGTTCCTGATATATATCGAGAAGGCAGCTTTGGACTTGGTGCAGGCAGACTGCGCACAGTTTTTAAAATCGTTCTTCCTACAGCTGTTCCAGGAATTCTGGCGGGGATTATTTTGGCTGTTGGTAGAATTGTAGGAGAAACAGCAGCACTGATTTATACCGCTGGTACGGTAGCCAAAATACCCGACACCTTAATGGATTCCGGCCGCACCCTATCCGTGCATATGTACGCATTATGGAATGAGGGCTTATCCACCGAACAGAGCTATGCTACCGCCGTTGTGCTACTGGTACTGGTATTCGGGCTAAACACACTTTCTGCCCTTATTGCACAAAAAGTTGGAGGCAAGAATGGATAAAATCGTAATAGAAGAATTAAATTTATATTATGGCACTTTTCAAGCCCTAAAAAACATCA
>CALXSV010000051.1 GCA_944391235.1 uncultured Clostridia bacterium
ATTGCAGGAGCAAGCAGCAGCATAACAACCAGCCAGCTTACACTGGGAATCAGCAACCTGCCCATCAGGAAAAATAATTCTGTTTCGATGACCAGGAACATAGCTGTAAATGAGATCAGCGAGACAAACATACTTAAAAGGAAAGAAGCCCATACCTTCGCCTGAAAGATCTGCTTGAGAGTAAGCGGGCAATAGAGCAATGTTTCAAGCGTATGGCGTTCCTTTTCTCCCACAAATGCACTGGCTGCCATGATAGAAGTAGTCATTATGGGTATCACTAGAAAAAAGACCGGAAGGATATAATTTAAAATCATGCTGGAAAGCGTAAGTTCCAGGCTTTCCAGCCGGGCGGCTTCAGGAAGCAGCGACAGCAGCTTCGCAACATCCGGATCATCCGGCACAAAATGAATGGAAATGACAAAAATAGACGGCAACACGATAGTCAGTACCAAAGGAACGATTAAAAGAGCAGGAAATAACCTGCGGTTGCTTGCAATACCGCGAAAATCCTTTTTGATGATAGCATACATAGCAGTCTTCATATCGTCAATCCTCCTTCCTGCCGGCAGTCAGGGCAAAATAAATATCTTCCAGACTGGGTTCTATGAGATTTACAGAATAGATATCCTCGCCGGCTTCTACAATCTTTCGCACCAAATCAGGAATTTCTTTTTTATCGTATATTTTGGTTTCAAATTCATTGGCGCCACATTTGACAAAATTCAGCTTTTCAGGAACAGCTGACGCGCAGATACGAAGCGATTTTGAGGGAAATACCCGGGCGCGTAATTCATCTATTGTGCCTGAGGCCAAAAGAGACCCCTGTTCAATCAGTCCGTAGCGTGTGCAGATTTCTTGTGCATATCGAAGCTGATGTGTACAGAGAAAAACGGTGATTCCTTCTTTACGGGCCAGGTTGTGAATCATTTGATTGACATTTTGGGCGCTTTCCGGATCCAAGCCGGAAGTCGGCTCGTCAAGAAACAGTACCTTCGGGCGGTGCAGCAGTGCCCGTGCCAAGGAAAGCCTCTGTCTCATACCGGTAGAATAGGTCGCCAGTTTTCGGTCTTTCGCGTCTGTCAGTTCTAATTCCTTGAGCAGCGACTCGCCGCGCTGCTTTCCTTCTTTTGGCTCCAGTCCAAAGGCAGCAGCATAGAAGAGCAGATTTTCCATACCGGTCAGATTATCATACATCTGTGCGTGTTCGGTTACGATCCCGGACAGGAGATGGGTCTTTTCCGGTTGGACATTGGGATTGACGCCCATGATGTCGCATGAACCGCTGGATGGAGTAAGGACTCCGGTAAGAAGTTTTACGGTTGTTGTCTTTCCGGCACCGTTGGGGCCAAGAAAACCGAACACCTCCCCTGTGTTTAGGGACAGTGAGAGTTGTTTTAATGCTTCTTTTCCGCCAGGATAAGTTTTGGATAGTTTTTGTATGGTAACAGTCTCCATTTATTTTCCCTCCTCGTTTGCTCTCAGTCTATTGACCATCACCTGAAACCGTGGGTTTTCTGCCAACGGAAGGAAGACAGGGTTTTCACTGAGAGCTTGTGTCATACTGTGCCGGATCAGCGTTTCATCTCTTGGCGGAAAGGAGCCTAACATGAGTTCGCTGTCAAACCATTCATCTAGAAGATTGAAGAATTTGTCCCCATGTAGATGCAATGGATAAATATCACTGACGGCAAGATCCGTATACTGCGTGAGAATATCCAGTGCTTGTTCGGTATCTCCAAGCGCCAGCCAGCCCTGAGCGATAGTAATATAGACTCCTAAAAGAATGCTGGGATGCAGTGTTTTCATTTGAAATGTATCCGCTATCTGATAAAATCGCTGACAGGCTTCTGCAAATTGCTCTGCATCGTTTAGACATAAGTTCAGATAGGACGGGAACAAATCAAAGAGCGTCATAATCTCTTTGTAGATTCCAGCCTGCAGGATTTTTTTTGCCTCATGGTCATTACCGGTTGCTCGATATGCAGAAGCCAAAAGCGGTTCAGGAGAACCAGCTTGCATTTCAATTGGCTCCAGAATATCAATGACTTCGGATGGGCGCTGGAGCTGCAGCAGACAAAACGCTTCCATTAACTGTGCCTCTTTTTGCAGATTGGGATCATCCGCTTCGGATCTCACACGATGGAAACATTCCAAAGCTTTTTCCATAATCTGTGTTATTCGCTCTGGATTGGCAGCCTGCGCAATATGATTGATCAAAAGGGACCCTAATTGGAACAAGAGAGGATAACAGGAATAATATTTTTTTATAATTTCAAGGCACTCGGCCAAGACCTCATCAAAGGGCAACACAGAAAAGTCCTTTGAAAGGCGGATATACAATTTCTGAATATCCTCTTTTTCCATCTGTGGCTGGTATCCGATCAGCTCGTCAATGCTGATATCGAAATAAGACGCCAGTTGTGGCAACAGCGAAATATCCGGCAGCGAAGAGCCCGTTTCCCATTTAGAAACAGCTCCTTTTGAAACGCCGATGTGAGCAGCCAGTTCATCCTGTGTGATTCCCCGTTTGTGGCGATTCTCGATCAGGATGCGGCCAAGATTCATTTCTTTCATAGTATTCACCTCATGTTGTAATTATAAGGGAAGAAGATGGCAAATTCAATGGAGGCGTGTTTCACTTTTATCGAAAAAGTCAACTGTCAGGAAACTTCTTGGGATGAAAAAGCCCTCTGCTTG
>CALXSV010000052.1 GCA_944391235.1 uncultured Clostridia bacterium
CTGCTCCAAACGATCAGTATCCTAATGATTCCCTTCTTTACGGAGGCAATCGTGGATCACGGCATAGACAGTGGCAACATCCATACTGTGCTGTCCACTGCGGTTAAGATGATAATCTCATCTGTTATCGGTGTCATTGTCTCAATTACCTGCACCTATTTGACGGCAAAGTTGTCCTCCAAATTGGGGGCAGGCATCCGGGAAAAACTGTATGCCCATATTCAGGATTTTACCCTGGAGGAGCAGAAACAATATGGGCCAGCTGCTTTGGCTACCCGCGGCAGCGGTGATGTAGCCAATATCCAGCAAGTGCTGGTTATGCTCATTCAGATGATCCTGCCGGGCCCTTTCATCGGTATTGTTGCGGTAATTATGACTTGGAGCATTTCCAAAGAGTTGGCTCTCCTTGTAGCACTTACCATTATTCTGTTCTTCGGGGCCGTGATATTCATATTCTGCAAATCGCTGAACAACATGAAAGCCATTCAGGAGCGAATCGACCGAATGATGGCTAAATTGCGGGAGGTATTCGTGGGCGTGAAGATCATTCGCGCTTTTGATAACAGCGCCTATGAGGAACAGCGTATCAACGATACTTTTGTGGCTCATGCCAACAACATCATCGCCATCAACCGGCGTTTCGCATTCATCAGCCCCACGGCCTTCCTGTTCCTGGGTATAGTAATGGCTGCCATTTTATGGTTTGGCTCCTTTGAGGTGACCACTGGCGCAGTGAAAATCGGCACAGTAACCGCTGTCATCGAGTATGTAACACTGGCCCTTTTACAGCTTTTGTCCGGCGCCCTGGTGACGGTGATGATCCCTCGTGCGATGGCCTCCCTAACCCGTGTGCAGAAGGTACTTGAGCAGCAGACTATCCTCACTGATGCGGAACACGTAGAAGATGAGCAGTATAACGAAAATGCAGAAGAACTGGTGCAGTTCGACCATGTTACTTTCCTATATCCCGGCGCGGAAAAAGCGGTGCTGGACGGGATCAGTTTCAGCGTCAAGCGGGGCCAGACCGTGGCGGTCATCGGCGCTACGGCCTCTGGCAAAAGCACGGTGGCGAAAATTCTGCTGCGCTTTGACGATGTCCAATCCGGATCGATTCGGTTGGGTGGGGTGAATATCCGTAAGCTGTCCCAGCGTTTCCTGCGGGAGCGGATCAGTTATGTGCCACAGACAGCTTTCCTGTTTAGCGGCACTGTGCGGGAAAACCTCAAATATGCTGGAGGCGATATTTCCGACGAGCAGATGATCAGGGCCGCTAAAATCGCTCAGGCCGATGGCTTCATTTCCGCAATGAAGGAGGGCTACGATTCGATGGTAGCGCGTGGAGGTACCAACTTCTCCGGTGGACAGAAGCAGCGTCTATGCATTGCTAGGGCATTGGCAAAACCGGCGGACGTTTATGTGTTTGACGACAGCTTTTCCGCCTTGGACAACCGGACGGATGCCATGGTGAGAAAAGCGATTAGGGAAAACCTGCATAATGTAGCGGTAATTATTATTGCCCAAAAACTCAGCAGTATTTTGGATGCCGATGAGATTATTGTGCTGGATAAAGGACGGATCGTCGGCAAGGGAACGCACGTACAATTGATGGAGAACAATGAAATCTACCGAGAATTCGCGGTTTCTCAGCAAGTAGGAGGGAGGTCATAAGATGTCTACGCAAAAAAAGAAATCAGCGCGTCAGTATATCCACTCGCTGTATCTGTTTATCTGCCTTCTGAAAGGCCAAAAATGGAAAGTTTTTATTACCATTTTTGCCTGCTTAATGGGAAGCATCCTTTATACGGTGCAGCCCTGGTTTATGGGGAACGCTATCGATAATATGGTGGCGCTCATCGGCGGAAATGATTTTGCAGATATTACCTTTGCCATGGAAATGGCAGCGATTTTGAAGCCGATTCTTTTGATTCTCATTGCGGCTGGGGGATCTTGGGTGTTCTCCTATATCGCGGAGCGCATCATGGCAGATGTTAGCGAGAATACAGCTTTGTACCTGCGCAAGCAGGTCAGCCATAAGCTCACAAAGTTGCCTCTGCGATTTTATGACAAGACCAAGGTGGGTGCCATTTTGAGTATGGCCAGCACCGATATTGATAAGATTTCGGAAATCTTGGTCATCGGCTTTAACCAGTTCATGCTGGCTTTCTTTGACCTTATATGCGGTATCGTGATTATGCTCTACATTAGTCCTAGGCTCACGGCAATCGTACTGGGGGTACTTGCGGTCAGCCTCATTACCACCTATTTTATTTCCAAGGCTAATCAGAAAGCTTTTAACAAGAACCTTGCTACTTTGGCAGAGTATAATGCGCTTTCCGAGGAGCTTTACAGCGGAGCTATGCTGATAAAAGCCTTTAATACCCAGAAGGCTTCCGAAGAAAAAATCCGCGAGGCCAACGAAAAACAGTATAAGGCGCATTTAAAGGCTCAGTTCATGAACTATGTTATTTATCCGGTCGTGCGCATCATCAACCAGTCTGCCTTTATCCTCAGCACCTTCATAGGTGCTATCATGGTCATCCAGGGGAAAATGACATTGGGCGTCGTACAGGCATATTTGCAGTATGTCAGCCAGGTTTCCGAGCCGGTGACCCAGTTTTCCTTCGTGGTGAACTACCTCCAAGCAGCCTTGGCTGCCGTGGAGCGTGTTTCAGAAATCCTTGACGCAGAGGAAGAAGCAGTAGAGCCGGAAAATCCTGTTGTTCTGAATCATCCTCAAGGAGAAATTGAGTTTAAGCATGTTCGCTTTGGCTATCTCCCTGGCAAGTTGTTGATGAAAGATGTCAGCTTTGTAGCAAAGGCAAACCAGACCATTGCTGTAGTCGGCCCCACAGGGGCAGGTAAAACAACGCTGGTCAATTTGCTCATGCGCTTTTATGAGGTGGATAGCGGGCAGATCCTCTTTGACGGGCAGAGTACCAGGGGCATGCCCCGGCAGTATCTACGCAGCCTTTTTGGTATGGTGTTGCAGGATACTTGGCTATTCCGGGGGACCGTAGCGGAAAATATCGCCTACGGAAAAAAGGATGCCACGCGTGAGCAAATCATTGCAGCAGCAAAACTGGCCCAGTGCGACAGCTTCATCCGCACCCTGCCAGAGGGCTATGACACGGTAATCTCCAGCGAGCAGAGCGTTCTCTCCCAGGGACAACAGCAGCTTCTTACTATTGCCCGCGCCACCCTGGCCAATCCGAATGTGATGATTCTAGACGAGGCTACTTCTAGCATTGATACCATCACCGAGCAGCGAATACAAAAAGCCTTGGCAGATCTGATGAAAAATCGTACCAGCTTCATCATCGCACATCGGCTCTCTACGATTCGCAACGCCGACTTGATTCTTGTTATGCGGGATGGGGACATTATTGAAACCGGCACGCATAACGATCTTCTGAGCTGGGACTCTTTCTATTCCAAGCTCTATCGTGCAAAATAGTGTAGTATGGTGCTGGGCAAACTACGCATCCATTTCTAGAAGATGAGAAAAACTCTGGTTTCACTGCGCCAAAAACGGCCACAAACTGGATGCTATCAGTAGAAATCCAAAGGTATCCTTTTGTGTAATTGACAAGAAGCAGGTTGTATCGGAAGAAAATATTTCGTGTTTTTGCAGCGTGATTATGTTCGGCAATATCGGACAGTGGAAGATGACGAGGAGGGTGCGACGCTAAAGAGGCCAAAATAAAGCGAGGTTTATCCGTTTGACGAGTATCCTCTGTATATTGGAGTATGTCCAAAAGTAAATTTAGCGAGCCACATTCATGGAAGTGAGTTATGGCTCGCTTTAGATATTAGGGCTTGTTTTTCCTGAGTGTCTGCCCTTTTGACCACTGGTATTTAGGTGTGGCCTGCCTCGCTCCGTTTCATTCCATCCGGTTCCAATAGCCTGGAAAAATGAAAGAAGCTTACCTATGAATGGAAAAAGACTTTATGATGGCCG
>CALXSV010000053.1 GCA_944391235.1 uncultured Clostridia bacterium
CGGCGCTAAAAGCACCCTGTCTGTAGGCGTAGCCTGTGCCGTCGCTGGTATTATTGCCGGTGTTGTTACTCGTACCGGTCTGGGTAATATTCTGATTACCGCTATTGTTTCAATTGCTGGTGATGCCAAGCTAATTGGCTTGCTTCTGACTATGTTATCTTGTATTGTTTTGGGTATGGGTGTTCCCACTACTGCTAACTTTGTTATCATGGCCACTACCTGCGCACCGATTCTGATCAATGGTATGGATATTAACCCCATCTCCGCCTATATGTTTGTTTTCTACTTTGGTATTGTGGCGGATATCACACCGCCGGTCGCACTGGCCGCCTATGCGGGTAGCGCCATTGCTGGCTCCAATCCCATGAAGACCGGCCTAAACGCCTCGAAGCTGGCTATTGCTGCCTTTATTGTGCCCTATATATTTGCCTTGAACCCAGCTATGCTGCTGATTGATACCACGGTTATTAGCATTATCCAGATTATCATTACCTCTGTAATGGGTATTTTTGCTTTATCTGCCAGTTTGGAGGGCTATGTATTCCGCCACATGGCTTGGCCGTTACGTATTATATCTGCTGCTGCCGGATTGATGATGATTGGCCCAAATACGTTGACCGATGTTATAGGTATCCTGATTATCTGCGCTGTACTGTTTATTCAGTATATCGGAGCCAAACGGCAGCGCGGAAGCAAGGTAACAGCCTGATTGTTACCAAAGCAGATCTAAAAATTTCTTCTCCTTTTTAAAGCAGGCTGTAGGAAACCATGCCCTTTGCGGTATATTCCTGCGGCCTGCTTTTTTGTAAAGGGAATTATACTGCCTGCTATATGCATAATGCGGATGATATGGATAAAAGAGGCAGGTAAAATGGAGCGAAAAATGAAAAAATATATAAAATCTCAATACATCTTGTATGGCGCTGTGCTAAAATATAAAGCAAAAGTATGGGGGATATGGGGCAATGGGCGCTAGAATTATAATTGTTGATGATGAAAAAGAGATAGCGGATTTGATTGAGGTCTATTTGCGGAACGAGGGCTTTGAGGTTCGGAAATACTATAATGCTACCGACGCTTTGGCCTGTATTGCTGCTGAGGAAATTGATCTGGCTCTTTTGGATGTGATGCTGCCAGATGGGAACGGTTTTTCCATATGCCAGCAAATCCGTGAGCACTATACCTTTCCTGTAATTATGCTAACAGCAAAGGACGATGAAATGGATAAAATAACCGGACTAACTCTGGGTGCGGATGATTATATTACTAAGCCCTTCCGCCCATTGGAGTTGGTAGCCAGGGTCAAGGCGCAGTTGCGCCGTTACACCAAATATGGCTCTATTACTCCACAGCAGGAGGGCGTCCTGATGCATCGCGGTCTGGTTCTGGACGTTCATTCGCATGAGTGTACCCTGGATGGCGAAGCCCTGTCGCTTACGCCAACAGAATTTTCCATTCTGCGTATCCTTTGTGAGCAAAAGGGGAATGTGGTCAGTTCTGAGCAGTTGTTCCATCAAATTTGGGGCGAATCTTACTTTAGCAAAAATAACAACACCATTACTTCTCATATCCGTCATTTGCGGGAAAAAATGAATGATTCTGTAGAACAACCCAAGTATATTAAGACTGTATGGGGAGTTGGATATAAAATTGAAAAATAGGCATAAGCGAGAAAAACCCTATCAGAAACTGATTAATAAAATGTTTTGGCAGACCCTGGCTATGATGTTGCTGGCCATTGTAATGGTACTGCTGGTTAGTTCTGCTGGACGCGGCAACGTGGGTAATTTTATTACTAGGCTTATTAGTGAGACATTTTGGGTAGATTGGTCCCTGGCCGCAGATTTATACTGGGGATATGTCAGGCGCAATCTGGACTATATTCTTATTGCCATTATGGTCGTGTTGTTTTTAGTCTTTTTCCGTTTGCTCTTGTCCTGGTTTACCAAGTATTTTGACCAGATTATTGCCGGCGTCAATCAACTGACTGGCTCGCGGAAAGAAAAGATTTCTATGTTACCGGAGCTGGAGTTTATGGCAGACAAGCTCAATCAGGTACAGGATGAGCTGGAGCGCAGCCTAGCGGCGGAAAGGGAGGCGGAGAAACGCAAGAATGATTTGATCGTCTATTTGGCGCATGATATCAAAACTCCGCTAACCTCTGTTGTCGGCTACCTGGATTTGCTGGATGGCAATGCAGATATTAGTGCGGAGGAGCGGAATAAGTATATTCATATTGCTCGTGAAAAATCTTACCGCTTGGAAAAGCTAATCAACGAATTTTTTGAAATTGCCCGTTATAATCTGGCGACCGTCCCTTTGCATAAAGAAGAGATTGATTTATGCTATATGTTCGTGCAAATTACAGACGAGGTTTACCCTCTGCTGACTGCCAATAACAAAATGGTTTCTTTGCATCTGGATGATGAGTTGCGTATATATGCAGATGCAGAAAAGCTGGCCCGCCTGTTTAATAACCTGCTTAAAAATGCCATTACCTATAGCGAGGCGGATAGCAGTATTGTGATTTTGGGGCATAAGCACAAGGATAACATTGTCTTGCGTTTTATCAATGCTGGTACCATTCCCGCTGATAAGCTGCCCTTTGTGTTTGATAAATTCTACCGCGTGGACGAAGCCCGGCAGACCATGACTGGCGGTGCCGGCCTGGGCCTGGCCATTGCTAAGGATATTGTAAGCCTGCATAATGGATCTATCCAAGTTGCTTGTCAGGAGGGGAAAACTATTTTTACTGTAATTTTGCCGCAGGGACTTCCCTCTGCACGGCAATAGCAGGTTTATGCAGAATTTCTCCATAAAGTATACATTGCATATTCAGGTATGTCAGATCCGTTTTTGATAAACTAATGTTATCGGAAACGGATAATTTTTTTGGGGGGATGCTTTGTGGGCACAATGCTTGATTTGTTCGATGCTTTGCTGTTGGGGGGACTAGTTAGCATTATTTTTCTAATTTTTGCTGAATGGAGAGCTAGGCGCAGGCAGGAGAGATTATCTTGGTTACGGCGTCTGATGCTTCTTGGCATGGGGCTGTATTTGAGTGTGGTTTTTGCCCTGACGATTGTTCCGGAGTATGGCTGGTGCTGGCCGACGCTGGACGCACATGTTAATCTGCAGCCGTTTCAGGCCCTGCAGGGGAGTCGGCTGAATTTCTTCGGTAATATCATCCTCTTTATGCCACTGGGCTTTTTCTTGGTGCTCATTTCCCAGAAGTGCCGCCGGCTGTCCATCTGTCTGTTGATTGGCTGCACGATTTCTTTGGCGATTGAATTTTTACAGCTGTTTATCCTACGTGAAACCGATATTGACGACATTCTGCTTAATGCGCTTGGTACAGCGCTGGGCTTTTTCCTTGCCCAAAGTCTGCTTGCTGCTATTCCCGCTCTCTCACAAAAGATTGGCGTAAAGAAATATATAGGTGGACAACTGTGGCCAAAGAAAAATGATGTTGGAGCTGTTGTCGTGCTTGCGTTGTGCGTTGCCTTTGCCGTGTTGCTTGGCGACTACGCGCTTCCTGTTCAGGGACGTAGCGTTTATGCCTCTGCTGATTTTATGGAAAAAACTGCTATGTTTATTCCTTTATACAGGGAAAGCATGATATCTATTCTATGGAACAGGTAGACCGCCA
>CALXSV010000054.1 GCA_944391235.1 uncultured Clostridia bacterium
GCGTTGTTATTAAGATTAAGGGCGGTGGTATCCGTGAGACGGTTACCGTTCGCAGCGTTGCCTACGGTGTAGGTGTTGAGCGTACCTTCCCCATCCATTCCCCACGTATTGATAAAATCGTGGTAAAACGTCATGGTAAAGTTCGCCGCGCTAAACTGTACTATCTGCGCAATCTTACTGGTAAGGCCGCAAGACTTAAAGAAGTCCGCCGCAACAAATAGTTTTACCAATGCAAACGGCATTGACTACTCTGGTCAGTGCCGTTTTCGTTATCTGGAGTGAACGTGACTTTTCCGTTTTGTGACAGCTTTTGTCTTAGCCCGCTCTTCGGCCAATTTATTGTTGCTATCCTGCCCTATATATGGTATAATTTCGCTGTTAAAGAACAAAACAGTATCAATTATGTTTGGAGGATCAGTCATGATTTCTGTTAATGATTTTAAAACAGGCGTAACCGTAGAAATCGACGGTGATGCTTATTCGGTAGTAGAGTTCCAGCATGTTAAACCAGGAAAAGGCTCTGCTTTTGTTCGCACTAAATTGCGCAATAGCCGTACCGGCGCTGTTATTGAGCAAACCTTTAATGCTGGCACCAAGCTGCCTAAGGCGCATTTGGATCGTCGCGAAATGGAATATCTTTATAATGACGGCGAGTTCTACTGGGTTATGGATTGCGAAAATTTTGAACAGGTTTCCCTGACTGAGGCCCAGGTTGGAGATAATGTCAAATTTTTAAAAGAAAATATGCACCTGTCCGTACTCTTTTTTAAGGGCAGCATTATTGGCGTGAGCCTGCCTGGACAGGTTGAGCTAGAGGTCATAGATACCGAGCCAGGCATCAAAGGTGATACCCAGTCCGGTGGCAATAAGCCGGCTACTTTGGAAACCGGCGCTGTTGTGCGCGTGCCTTTCTTTATCAATGTTGGCGACCGGATTCGTGTTAACACAGAAACATCCGAATACATTGAGCGCTGCAAATAAAAAGTAAATTACAATATATGTCAGCAATTTCTGCGTATATTATGGTATACTAGTAGTGGTAGCCAGATAGGCAAATCAAACATGTTCATTTGAATGACAGAAAGGGGGCTTTTCCATGAGAGAATTACTCAAGAAAGTCGCGTATTTGCAAGGTTTGACTGACGGCATGGAGCTAGAAGATTCCAAAGAGGGTAAGGTTATTAATGGAATACTTGAGGTTCTGGAGGATATGGCAGAATATCTGCATAGCCTTACTGAACAGCAGAATGACCTTGAAGACTACCTGGAAGCCGTGGACAGTGATTTGGCTGATGTTGAGGAAGTCGTTTTTGAAGAAGAGGACTATGAAGACGAGGATGAGGATTATGTGGATGTGGAATGCCCTACTTGTCACGAAGTAGTTTGCTTTGACCGCTCTATTCTTTATGACGAAGATCCGATTGAAGTGGTTTGCCCCAATTGTGAAGCGGTTGTCTTCAGCAATGATGAGGATTTTGAGGTTGAAGAAGGCCCTTCAGAGGAAGAGGAAAAATAATCGTTATACAAGGCCGCGTATCTGGCTGGCCCAATGCCTGTATCCGTGACCCTGCTCAGAGAAGTTGGACAGAAAGAAAACAAGTCTAAGAAAAAGAGGCGTGTATTCCGATTCGCGATACAGCCATAGGAAAATAAATCGATATTTGCAAGGCAGCATAGCAAAATGCTATGCTGCTTTGCTTTTTTACTGTGGAGTAGGTCTGCCTGTGCGCGTCTTGTTTCAGTGCTTTTTCTCGGATGTAATGATTGGTTCAATTCCCCGTATTGCACTTATAATGGGCAGTGCAGTAACCGCTTGGCGAGGATGTCAAACTGCTTGCTTGGTAGGGTGAGGTTGTTGGTCCATAATTCCTCGGCAGGCAGTATATGGGGATTAGAGAAGAGCTGCGTATTTTCATACTCGTCCTTGGTATTCGCTTTTAACAATTTCAAACATATCTTCCGGGCTTTCTTTGCAGCCGTTTTGCAGCCACATTTTTATAATTTGCGTAATGCCTGCCTTGAAAAATTCCATATGATATTCAATAAATTTATTCTGAAAATGCTCCTGTGCAAGGTTAACATCATAGATGAAAATTTTATAATTATTATCATATCCAAGTTTGAAATAAGTTTGATAGAATATTTGATTGTCTTTAATATGACGGAACAATTTCAGATAATTATTACTGTTAAAGCCTTGTGTGATTTCTTCTTTGTACAAATCGGACACTGCGCCTTCAAGCTTATCTCGTATCGTGTCCGCCAATCCGTAAATATTCGTATAATTTGCATAAAACGTAGTTCGGTTTAATCTGGCGCGCTTACAAATATCCGATACGCTGATTTCGCTTAACCCTTTTGTCTGAAGCAATTCAATAAAGACTTTTTCAATACGCTCTATAGACTCTTTTTTGCGCTTGTTATTCGGTGTGTTCATAAAAACTCCTTTATCTCAACAATTGTTGGAATATTGATGATTGTTTTTACTCCTCAACTCTATTATACTTGATTTGTAAGAAAACAACAACTGTTGTTTTAATGATTTTGGAGGTGCATATTAGATGAAAAAAAGTAGTTTTGTCGCAATGGTATTAGGAACAGTCAGTGCAGTTTTGTTTGCGCTTGGTATGTGTATGGCGCTTATATCAGAATGGAATGCATTTAAATCGGGGATTATTTTCGGCTGTGTTGGCTTAGTACTTGGCCTTGTAACATTAATTGTATGGAGAAAAATGGAGCACAAACAGCCGATCCACATTTCCGGCAAAGCTGTTCTTACCGTTATCGTCGGAGTGGTTGGCGCCTTGGCATTGGGCGTAGGGATGTGCTTTAGCATGGTCTGGGACAAGATGGTTATGGGTATTATAATCGGTATTGTAGGTATTGTCATCTTACTCTGCATGATACCTTTGACTAAAGGTATTAAAGATTGAAGCCGAAGCAGATAGCCGTATCTTTGCTTGCAAAAACGAAAACAGGCGAAAAAATTATTTCTAATCAGCGTTATCGTACCGTTTTATCTGCTACAGCCGCATTTGTATGCAATTTGCTTTACGCGCTATATCATTGTGTGCTCGGCATTATAAACCTTTCGCTCTGGCTTATTACTATGTGTGCTTTTTATGGGATTTTAGCCACTATGCGTTTTGCCGCTGTTTTATGTGAACGTAAAAACAAGCAGTTATCCTCGGATGATACGGAAAGGTTTGTGATGAAGTTGTCTGGCATATTGCTGTCAATCTTAAGTTTTTTACTTGCGGCAATTAACTACATTAGTTTGTCACAGAACATTGCCGTAAAGTATGGCGAAAGCATTATGATAACAATTGCCACCTACACATTTTATAAAATTACACTGGCAGTCATTAGAGCGGTTAAACAACATAAAATCCCCTCTCCTTTACTCAAAACGATCCGAAGTATCAGTTATGCAGAAGTAGCTGCTTCTGTATTGACCTTACAGCGCTCCATGCTTGTATCTTTCGGTACAATGGACGCTAGGCAGATATATCTCATGAACTCGCTTACAGGAGCAGGTGTTTGCTTGTTTGTATTGGCACTCGGCATATCAATGTTAATAAAAAGAAAGGATAATGAATCATGGAAAAATCAAAACTTGTAAAGGCGAATGAAAAAATTGCAGAAAAAGTGGTTGACACTTATAAAAAAATCGAAGATACGGTGGTTGGTGGTTATACCAAAGTCGAAGATACAGTTGTTCGCGGTTATGCCAAAATCGAGGATGCTTTTGTGGACCGTTATCTCATAAAAGACGGCGAAACCGTAGAGGAAGCGAAAGAAAGACTGAAACGGGAGCAAGAACATTATCAAGAACATAATTAAATTAAAATAAGCTACGTTTAGATCCATCCCTCTGTCTGACTGCATGAAAACAGCGGTTGAAATGTCATTTTCAACCGCTGTTTTCCTTTTTGAAAAATTTGGATTGCAGGCTGGGGTGTTAAAGTAGTCCTTTGTCCACCAGCGGGATTGCACGCCCATGAGTATGAGCAGTTAGAGCATTTAGCATTTCTTGATAACTGGTCTTGCAATCCGATTTGTTTGCAGCCTGTTTGTCAGCCATTCAGTTGGTTGCTTCTCAGTACTTCCTTATCAGCTGTTGCCATTGGGCTCAGCCCTTTTTTATCTGTTATGAAATTCAGCAGTTTTTGTCCTATACTGCCGCATTGTTCTAAATATAGTCTCGTCCCAATAAGATGGAATCAATTAGAATCGCGCAGTGATGAGGGAGCGTGCATTTATGCTGGATGAAATCTATCGTTTCATACTGCCATACTTACCGCCGCAGCTGCGGATTGCCGTAGCTGCCCTGCCGGACAGCCTTTTGGCACAGCTGGAGGAATTGCGGCTCAAACCCGAGGCGCCGGTGCTGTGCCGCTTTCGGGATAATGAGGCTTTTCTCGGGATGAACGGCCATTGCTATCAGAGCTGCTCCGAGGGCAAAGCGCTGCTGCTTACGCAGGCGGATATTCAAAAAACTGTCCTGTTGCTGGCGGATTCCTCTATTTATGCCTGGGAGGATGAATTGCGCCGTGGTTATATTACATTGCCTGGCGGTCACCGTGCTGGTCTGTGTGGACGTGCTGTGTTAGAGCAGGGACACATCCGTACACTAAAGGATATCTCCTCCATTAACATACGTATTGCCCGACCTGCCCTTGACTGCGCGCTGCCTCTGCTACCACAGCTGTTGGATTCTCAAGCACGACCGTTTTCCACCTTGTTGGTTTCTCCGCCACGTGCAGGCAAAACCACCTTGCTGCGTGACATTGCCCGCTTGCTGTCCGATGGATGCACCGCTGCTCCCTGTCGGGTTGGTATTGCAGATGAGCGCTCAGAGCTGGCGGCTATGCGGCAAGGCATGCCGCAGCTACCCGTTGGCTTGCGTACGGATGTTTTGGATGGTTGCCTGAAAGCGGAGGCTATGCAGTTGCTGTTGCGCTCCATGAGTCCAGATGTTTTGGTTACGGATGAAATTGGTCGTGCTGAGGATGCGGTTGCTATTGATGATGCTGCCCATGCTGGCGTATCTGTGATTGCCAGCGCGCATGGCTATGACGAAGAGGATGTGTCTCGACGGCCCGTGTTAGCGGGATTGTTGTCCAGTGGAGCTTTTCAGCGTATTGTGGTTTTATCGAGAAAAAAGGGTCCTGGTACAGTGGAGCGTATCTGCGTGCCAGATAGCAAATGGGGGAGATGGACTTATGTTAGCTGTGCTGGGAGCGATTATGATTGTAGCAAGCTGTGTATTGGCGGGGCAGCTCGCAGCAGCCAGACTGCGACAGCACCGCTACCGGCTGATGGGTGTGGAGCAGGGACTTCTGGTATTGATGCGTGAAATTGAATATCTGTCAATTCCCTTACCCATGGCCATGGAGCATGCGGCTCTTGCGGCAGGAAATGCAGCCTTGCTATTTGAGTTGGCTGCAAGCACTTTGCAGGAGGGCTATGGTGTTAGCGGGGAGGAGGCCTGGTTGTCGGCCCTGACGCAGACGGCAGCCTGGTGGCAGGAGGAAGAAAAATCTGCTCTGGCAACCGCAGCTCCAGGTCTGGGCAGCACAGACGCCGCCTCTCAGTCAAGACGTTTGGAGCTGGCCCGTCAGCGTGTGGCTGGCTGTGAGCAGCTGGCCAAGGAGCGGGAAGATAAATATGGACGCATCTGGCGCTCCATGGGTTGGGCCAGCGGCGCTTTGCTGGTGCTGCTGCTGGTGTAAAGGATAGTACAAATGGGAGGTAATTATGGAAGACGTATCGGTAATCTTTTTCCTGATGGCTCTGGCGATTTCAGTAACCATTCTGCATACCTTTCTGAAACAGGCTGGCCGAGATGAATACGCTTACCTTACCATGGTGGCCGGCCTGGCTGTGGCCCTGGTTCGGGTGCTTCCCCTTTTACAGGAGCTGTTCAATGGCGTACAAACTGTATTTAACCTTTATGATTGACGCTATGAACGGAGTGATGCGATATGAATACAGCTGCATTATTCGCTATGATCGCGGTGGCATTGGTGGCGGCGATAAGCGCGGTTTTTCTGCGCGAGAGCAGGATGAAAACCACGGCCATGCTGGTTACGCTGGCTGCGGGTGCGATTATCCTCATTCGGCTGCTTCCTTATCTGGACGAGCTGATTCAAACCTTTTCCGCCCTCTCCACAGCATCGGGCGTAAACAGCTCCTATCTGGGACTACTGCTCAAAATCATCGGCGTAGCCTATATTGCAGAGTTTGGCGCACAGATTTGCCGCGATGCAGGCGAGGGCGCAGCAGCCATGAAGGTGGAACTGGCAGCGCGTGTGGTCATTCTCCTTTTGGCTCTTCCCGTACTAACCTCTGTCGTGCGCTCTGTATTGGGTTTACTGGCTTAGTTCTTGCCCTGTTCCTCCTGTTGTTTTGTCCGGTTTCCACGATGGCAAGTGATTTGGTGGATACCTCGGAGATGGAGGAAATGCTGGAGAACCTGGATATGGAATACGCACAGTATCTCAATGGCTTCTCTTTGACGGATGCCTGGGCTGAGCTAAGGGAAAGCAGTAACGGCCTTTCCTTACCTCTGGTATGGGAAATGCTGAAAAGCCTGCTTTTTGGACGTATTGTAGCTTCTGCGGATTTGTTGAAGGACGTTCTGATCCTATCCCTGTTACTGGTGTTGCTGCAGTTACTGGGTGATAGCTTTGGCAGTGCCCGCGTAGCCACACTGGCGCGCTGGGTGGTGGGACTGGCTGTACTTGGGCTAGCCTCGGCTGTTTTTTTCAGCGCTATGCAGACCGCACGGCAGACGGTTGGGCTGATCAGTGATTTGGTTTTTCTGTTACTGCCCATCATGTTCCCCCTGATGGCCGCTTTGGGAGGAGTTGGTACGGTTTCCTTAATTTCTCCGGCGCTGATGTTTGCACTCAACCTGCTTATGCAGCTCATGGAACATGTAATTTTCCCCTTACTATGGTTCTGCGCAGTGCTGCGTCTGGTCAGCCATCTAAGCCCCAGATTTTCGCTGAGCCGTATGGCCGCACTGTTTAAGGATGTTGCAATGGGGGTAATGGGTATTGTCAGCACGTTATTTGTTGCTTTCCTGAGCTTGTCTGGGATTGCTTCTTCCTCCGGCGATGGGCTGGCTGTAAAGGCTGCCAAAACGGCCAGCGGCGCTTTCATTCCTTTGGTGGGACGAACCCTGGCTGATTCTTTTGACAGTGTAATGAGTACGGTCCTGGTTTTAAAAAGCGCCATTGGTATGATCGGTGGTCTGGCTCTGCTACTGATTTGTGCCATACCAGCTGTGCAGCTACTGGCGCAGGCGCTGCTCTTCCGTGTGGCTGGCGCTGTAATCCAGCCCTTGGGAGACAATGAATTTGCCGCTGTGTTAAGTGAGGCCGGTAATTCGTTGATGCTATTTTTTGCTGCCATGGCTATATGCGGCTTATTCGCTTTCTTTTCCTTGGCTCTGCTGGTGGCCTTAGGCAGTATTACTGTAATGATGCGATGAGGGGAGACTGCTTATGTCTGTTCTGGCGGATATGGTACGGAATATTGTTGCGCTGATGTTGATTGCGGCGCTGCTGGAGCTGATTCTACCGGAAGGCGTTACGGTAAAATTTGTGCGCTGGGCCATTGGGCTAATGATGGCTGCCTCTATCATCAGCTCTTTGAGCGGTATGGATTTAGATTGGAATTCATTGTCCCTGCCCGAGGATAACGGGCAGGCTGCGCAATACATTGCCGAGGGCACGGAGTTGGCCTCTGGCCTGGAAAGCGAGGCTGTGGAACAGTATCAATTGGAGCTGGCCCGTCAGATGGAGTCTATGGCGCAGCTGGCTGAGGGGGTTCAGGCCGCCCAGGCCAGTGTACAGCTCGATGAGAGCGGCTTGCTGCTTTCAGCTAAAATCCATATATCTGCGGAGGACGACGCTGCTGCGGAACGGGTACAGCAGTTGCTGAGCGGATTCTATTTGCTGGATAGCAGTGTAATAGAGGTAGTGGCGGAGGTGAATACGGATGTCTGAAAAAAGGGAAAGGACTGATAAAAAGAGTCTGGCTGAGGTGTGGCGCTCCATGCCGGATAAGGAGCGTAAGCTTATTCTGCGCTTGGCTGCTGTATTGTGTATTGGCATTATTCTCATGCGTTTTAGCGGTTGGGGTAC
>CALXSV010000055.1 GCA_944391235.1 uncultured Clostridia bacterium
ATCATAATCAAGGACATATGCCGCTCAGCCACCAGCTGTTTGAGGATGCGGTGCACCTGATCTTGGATGGTAACATCCAAGGCCGTGCCCGGCTCATCGGCAATCAGGAGGTCCCGCTGGGTCATGATGGCCATAGCAATACAGATGCGCTGCTTCATTCCACCAGAGAGTTGGTTGGGATAAAAGCTAAAAATACGTTCTGGATCAGGAATAAAGACATCCCGAATTGCCTGCAGCCCCCGCTCTCGCTGCTGCTGAGGGGTTTCTTTACGGCCCGCCTCAGAATAGCGGACCACATCCATCATCTGCTCTCCTATCGTAAAGACGGGATTCAATGCGGCCGCAGGCTCTTGATAAACCATGGAAATTCCGCCTGTACGGACCTCATTGAGCTCCTTAGCATTCATTTTCAGGATGTCCTTGCCTTTAAAGAAAATCTCGCCCTCCGGGATGACATATTGGTTCTCGGGAAGAATCTGCAAAACCGCTTTCATAGTAGATGTTTTCCCACATCCAGCTTCACCGACAACCCCAACCTTTTCTCCCTTGTGAACCTGTATATCGACGCCGTCTAATACTTTCGAGTAATTCTTATACACCTTATACCAAAGCTTCAGGCCGCGAATGTCAAGCACCAATTCTTCCTTGGGTTGGCGGCCTTCTTTCATCTCAACCATATTTCAAATCCCCCTTCGACAGCATATCTCTCAGTCCATCGCCAAGGAAATTAAAGCCCAAAATCAAATAAACGATCGCCAAAGCGGGATACACTGTCATCCACCAATATCTGGTCATATAGTCAGCGCTGCTGGAAATCATTTGCCCAAGAGAAGGTGCCGGCGGCTGTGTGCCAAGGCCAAGGTATGCCAGCGATGCACTAATAAGCACTACTACGCCGACATCTAATGCCATCTTAGTTAATACCGGAGAAAAGCAGCTCGGCAAGATCTCTTTAAATAGGATATGAGGTTTCTTTGCACCAATGAGCCCTGCACCAATGACATAGTATTCATTCCGAGCGGAGGATGCTATGCCATAGACCATACGGGCATACCACGGCCACCAAGTCAGCGTCACCGCTATCATACAATTTGTCAGTGTAGGCTTTAAGACAGCTGCAATCGAAAAGGCCAAAATCAAAGATGGGAGCCCCAAAAAAATATCCGTGGTACGCATGAGCAACGTATCGATCCATGATCCTTTTTTATAACCGGCAAACAGGCCTATCGTTACTCCTACTGGGACGGCTATCGCCAAAACCAGCACAGCCATGATCAGGGCCTCTCGATATGCGAAAATAACACGGCTGAAAATGTCGCGTCCGGTCGTATCCGTTCCGAACCAGTGATCCGCGCTGGGCGCTTGGCTTGCATTTGCAAAGTCCACAAAAGCCCCTACATGCTCCGGATAAGGAATGATATGTTCAGCAAAAATAGCGGCAATCACCACTGATAGCACCATCAGCAGTCCCACCACAGACAGTTTATTTCTGCTGAATCGGAACCAAGCTTTTCCCGCGCTATCCTTCCATCTGGCCCATCCTTTCAGCACAACTTCCTCTTCTTGCTCTATAGTGGCCATCGTTCCATTTTGTTCTACCATGCTTAGCTCCCCCCCAGTCTGATTCGCGGATCCAATATACTCACAACAACATCCACTATAATATTGATAATAATAAATAAAATACCAAAGATAAGAATTACAGCAGAAATTGCGTTCAAATCTTTATTCAAAATCGCCTGTGTTCCATAGCGGGAAATTCCTGGCCAAGCAAAGATCATTTCCACCAAGAAGGCATTTCCTGCTAACGCTGCAATATCCAACCCAAGGGTGGAAATTGCGGGAATCAAGGAGGGTTTCAGGAGATATTTGCGCATAACCAAAGAATTGGGAATCCCGTATCCCTTGTGGGCAATCAAATAGTCCTTATTCATATTGTCCAGCATAGCACTCCGTATAATGCGCGCCTCAGAAAACATTGGCGCACACGCGAGGGCAAGAGCCGGCAGCAGCAAATGGAAAAAAGCATCCTTAAATGCATACAGGTCCCCGGCTAAGAGCGTGTCAATCAGCATAAACCCTGTGACTCTTTCCACCGTAATGCCTGTGGTCAAACGCCCCAAAACAGAAACAGAGGTACCTTGAGCACCGAACACCAACACAAAAAGGGTTGCGAGTACAAACCCAGGCATCGCCACACCAATATAAGCGCACACGCGAATCACGGTATCTGGCCATCGGTTTCGATATCTTGTGGCGATCCGCCCAAACAGCACAGCAAAGAGCACAATAAATACGGAAGAAAACAAGACCAGCTCTAAGGTTGCCGGCAAAAAATCTTTCACATCATCAATTACTGGGCGCTTCGTATTTAGGGAGTCCCCCAGGTCGCCTTGGAATACACCCAATATCCAATAGCCATACTGTATATACCACGGATCATTGAGATGCATTTCCTCTGAGAGCCTGTCAACTGCCTCTTGCGTAGCCTTTTCCCCCAAAGCCAGACGCGCTGGATTTCCTGGAATAATGCGGGCAATAACAAAAATCATAATTGAGCTTCCCAGCAAAACCAGCAACGACAACAGCAGCCGCCGGACAAGAAATCTGCCTAATGACAAATCTACCCACCTCCATCATGTACTTACCACCACTGTAAATGCACCAATTTTAAGCCGGGCGGGAATCATCTGCAGCTTAATTCATCCGCAGATGATTCCCGCAGTCTAAAAGTTGCCGACTATCAAAAATCTTTATTTATAGAACACGAAAATCTCTAAAATAGGTATCCCATCCCTGCATAAACGTCGTAGACAGGCCTTCAAGTGCGCGCTCGCGGACCGGATAATAGATATAGTCCACATAGGCAATCATTTGTCCGACTTGGTAGAGTCCAATGGAAAAGCACTCATCGGAGAGATACTGCTGAATCTGTGCGTACTTGTCCATTCTCTGGTCATAATCAATGGTAGCAAGGGCGTCATCTATCATCGCATCCAACTCGGGATCCTGAACCCAACTGGTATTCTGCCAAGTCCCCTGATTGGCGGAGTGGAAATTACTGTACAGATTGGAGCCAATTTCCTTATACTCGCCCCGTAACCCTGTAATAAACAGGTTAGGTGTACTCTCAGGACTGCTGGCTTGGTCCATCATAGTCAGCCACGGTGTTCCTGTAATCTGGATATCGATCCCGATCTGCGCCGCACTGGCCTGAATCAGAAGAGCTGTCTTCTCTTGCGCAGGCGTCTCTGTGGCATAAACCAAGGTCACCGTATAATCGCCGTAGCTGTCCGCATACTTTGACTGGGCTAATTCCTCTTTTGCTGCTTCTAAGCTATACTCATAGGTCGTAATATCCTCTGTATAACCCGCCAGCAAGGATGAGAATGGACTCACCGCCTCCGAAGAACCCTCAAAAATGACATTGGCCAATGTGGCATAATCAACCAAGTGCGCAATAGCGCGGCGGAAATGCACATCGTCAGTGGGGGCCTTCTGGGTATTGAGCATCATTGTCTGCACATCGGAATTCAAAATGATGGAGATGTCAATACCTGGCTGTTCGTCAAGAGTTTCAATGGACTCAATGGACTGCCATGGATCAGATAGCTGCACTTCTCCATTCGTCATTTGCGCAAGAACGGTCGACGCCTCGCAGCTGCCAATTACAGAGATCTCTTCTGGAGCATCTGCAAACTCACCATCCCAGCCGCCCCAATATGCATCATAACGAGCGCAGATCACTCGATCTTCGGCTCTATACTCCGTCACCATGTAGGGGCCAGATCCAGCATCGTTGGTTACCAGCCATGCTTTTCCGTAGTCACCATACTCGCCATAACTTCCATCCGCCTGATTGGCGAGAACGGTCTCCTCACTAACAATGTAGAACTGCGGAACAATATTCAAGAAGGGGCCAAAGGGCTCGCTAAGTACAAACTTTACGGCATATTCATCTACTTTTTCACAGGACTCTACCTGGTTGAACAAATAGGCATAGCCCTCTCCAATGGTCTTAAAGCGCTGGAAGCTGAAAACCACATCATCGGCTGTAAAGTTGCTGCCATCATGAAAAGTGACACCCTCGCGCAGCTGGAAAGTCCATTCTGTGCCCTCCTCATTACTCGTCCATTCGGTGGCCAGCACAGCCTTAAAATCTCCGTCGTAGTCAAGAGTGATCAGAGGCTCATAAACATTTGCGAGAATAATCATTGCCGAGTTGTCCGAACCGGAGGCAGGATCCATGTCTGGCATATTGGACTGGACTGTTCGAATCACACTGGCGTGCTCTCCAGTCTCTCCCTGCTGATTCTCCCCAGAACTGGGCGAATTGGCCGGGGCGCCACACCCGCACAGCATCGCAACTGCTAAAACGCAGCTTAGGATGGATGCTATTTTCAACTTTTTCACTTCAATTTCCTCCCTTTTGTTTTATTATCTCTTCCCTTTATGACAAAAAGCAGCCTTTCATGCTTAATGCCCCAGTTTATGAGCAAGCTCCACAATCTCCTGTGTGGGCCCCACAACAACTCCCTGGTCTAAAATCTGCTTGCCATCCAGCCACATGGAGGAATTTAGGCACAGGCCATCGCTGTGAGACGGTGCCTGATGCTTGGGCTGTCCTCCCACATTTCCAAAACCCCATTCTGTTGCGCCCCAAACGCGCTCATCCTCACAGATGCTGCCGGTAAGCTGAGAGTAGGGGCCAAATGCATAGCACAAGTGGGCCACCAAATACATGGATTTGGAATGGAAACTGGCTAACCACTGCTCAAAACGCTTCGCATCACTCCCCTCTCCCTCTATTTTGACAATGTACCCCTTCTCCACTGTCAGCTTAACGTTGTTTTTCAGCAGGCCAATCGGCGGCGTCAGCACCCCTTCAATGACCAGCACACCGTTCAATGTCTCAAAATCTGGTGACCAACCGATCTGTCCGGGCAGACAAAGCGACTCCCCTGGGCCTACCTCTCCGGCACATACGGCAAGGTGTCCTTCTATCGTATTGGGATCTGCGTTGTCCCATTCAATATCTGTGCCTGCGGGAGACGTTACCCGACAGTGCTTCGCTGCGCGAGTCACATCTGCGACCTTATAAAGGAATTCCCGAAGCACAGGGAAGTCAACCTTACCCACATTTCGAATCATCATCCCCTCATCTGCGTCCACTAAGCAGGTATGCTGCGGACGTTTGGCAGGATCAGTCTCATCTACAAAGATTCTGGAAAACACCGTGGAATAATAGAGCCACTCATGGTTATACTCAATCCACAGATCGGCGTTTTTAATCAGAGCCACAAGGGCATCAATGGCAAGGTCGGGGTCGGCAGCCCGCCCGCTGCCCCGCGGTGTGGGCATCTTTACCACCAGCGGTTTACAGCCTAACAGGCTGGCGGCCTTAGCGGTGCTCTCCACTACGTTCATATTGGATGCTGTGTCACAGGTGATTACAATGACCTCCCCCGGATAGACATGAAACATCTCTACCAACATCTTGTGACAGGCTTTTAAGGTTTCATATTCATACATGTTTATTGACCCTCCCTTTTCATGTTTGGTATCCCTGCAACCCGCGGCGGGATGCAGATGCTTGAGACTCAATGCCCCAGTTTATGGGCAAGCTCCACAATCTCTTGCGTGGGGCCCACAACAACCCCCTGATCTAAAATCTGCTTACCGTCCAGCCACATGGAGGAATTTAGGCACAGGCCATCGCTGTG
>CALXSV010000056.1 GCA_944391235.1 uncultured Clostridia bacterium
TTTTTACAGGAAGAACAAGCGGTTCCCGCTTTACGCCGCATACAGCCATGATTAGAAGAATAAAAGAAAGTCCTGTGGGTAAGGCCATAATGCGTAGAAATTGTCCGGTCTGCATATTGGCCAGCGCATACAGATACAGGTTCTGCGGGTTTCCCAGTGGGGTCAGCATACTTCCCAGGTTAGCGGCAATGGTTTGCAGTACCAGAACAGGTATTAGCAAGCGCTGCTGTTCAATTTGGCTGAGAACCAGCACAGCCAAAGGAACAAAGGTAAGGAGTGCCACATCATTGGTAATCCACATGCTGCTAAAAAAGCACAGTCCAATTAGCACTGCGGCTAAGCTTCGCGTATTGTCTACCAGTTTAAGCAGGAAAGCGATAAAAAAATCAAAGAGCCCACATCTTTGCAGGCCTGCCACGACCAGCATCAGGGACAACAGCAAACACAAGACGCGCAAATCTATATAGTGGATATAGTCCAGCGAAGGCGGAACAAAGAAAGCAGAAACAACTGCAGCCAGCAAAGCGGCTACCAAAACAGGATCCGCACGTATAATCTGTAAAATCGTTTTTCCAATCCGCTTACCTATGTGCATAATAAGGTACAACTCCTTTTAAGCTTGTAAGCATGCTTGAACGATAGCGACGCAAGCACAATCCGGTTTATTATAGCGCACTTTGATAGGATACACAATAAGCGAACTGTGCCACACGCAAAAAAGGCGAAATAAAAGCATCTGCTCCCCGTCAGGAAAGCAGATGCTTTGCTGTATAATAAATTAGCAGCCGTGAAAGTACGCTATCCCCAGATGCAGCGATACCCTACTCTAGAAAAGGAAGCTATTTGCAGACCCCCATGCGACGCAGCAGAGCTTGCATTTCCAATACTCCCGTGCGCTGCGAGGAAATAATCTCACAGAGAATGGGGACCAGACCTGGACAAATCTCGTATTTCAGGGTATTTTCCGCCATACAAATCGCGCCTTCATGGTGCGGAATCATCTCCTGCATAAATACTATGCTAAGCTGGTTGTTTTCCGGAGCGCTGCCCATATCTGAAAACATGGTATGCAGAATAAGCTCCATACGGCGCTGGTAAAGCTCCAATTGCAGCGTTGTGTTATACTGCATGCTACAAGTAGGCAAAATTTTCTGCATATCCGCAATGCTTTTTGTCTGCATAGATACAATATTAGAGGCAATTTTCCGTACCTGCTCATTTTGGCTATATTGAAGAATATTCTCCGACATCTTAATGGCTGCCCGATGATGTGGAATCATTTGTACAATAAAATTATGCGAAATGCTCTGCGTTAATCCCGCAGTGGTCATGGCATCGATCATCTCATCTAAAATCGCATAAAAGCATTGCAAATAGCGTAGGCTCTGCCCACTCAGTTTACAGAAATTCAACATATAGGCCCCTCCTTCTCTGCGATCATTTTATGAGCACAGATACATTTTTGTTCTATAGAGACAAGAAATCTTTGCTGGAAAACAAAAGGAGAAGAAAGAGGCACCTCAGACACGGCCTAGTAAGCATAGAAGAAGCAGCAAAAATGCGCTTGTGTAGTTCAGGCATGGCAGCAGGCTGCTACAAAACTGGACATTAGCTGATACTGCCGCGCATCCACCTGCCAGGAAAGCTCGGGATGCCACTGTACGGCCTGCAAAAAATACTTATCAGGCTGGTAAACCGCTTCAACCAAACCATCTGGTGCAACAGCCATTGCCCGCAGTGGCGAGGCCAGTTGTTTGATGGCCTGGTGATGATAACTGTTGACTGCAATTTCATCTGCCTGGAATAACGTATACAGTGGCGTATTAGGAAGCAGCGTAACACTATGGCAGGGAACATCATAGGGCGGATGCATACGGTGGGTAAGTGCTGTGGGTAGCTGACTTGGGATATCCTGATAAAGCGTGCCACCAAGCAGCGTGTTGAACAACTGTATTCCGCGACAGATGCCAAAAATAGGCCGGTCCGCAGCATATGCCATGCGGAACAATGCAGCATCCAGCCTATCTCGCTCGGCATATATGGCACCGCAGGAAGATAGCTTTTCTTCCCCATAAAGAGTAGGTGCAATATCCTGTCCTCCGGTAAACAAAAAGCCATCACATAAAGAGAGCAGCTTATCCAAATTCTGCTTATCTGTAGAAAAAGGAAGAATAAGAGGCAACGCGCCACAGGCTAATAGCACATCCATGTAGCCAGGTAACATCCAAATACTCTCTTTTTGCTCATCATAGAGTGGGGTAACGCCAATTACTGGTTTCAAAGCTATCACCTCGCAACATAAATTTATTAAGCATTAATTATAACGCTGTAACAAAATATTGTCAATTAAGGCAAATAAAACTTTGCAAAAGCCAAGCGCAGACATATTCAATTGCTATAAGGCAATGGAGATAAAAACAAGACAACGTCCTTATGTAAATACAGACTAATTTAACCCTATTTTTTCGTTTTTATAATTCAACCTATTGTTAACTATTTAATGAGCATTGCTATATTTAAGAATATATCCTATATCTTTACTATCTATCCTGTTCTAGTGGGTAGTGCGAATGAGAAACATTTCTCTAAAAGCATAACATCTTCATTGTCGTTACCGTATCATTGCCCCGAAACAATAAGCAGCTTAAACCGCAACTCTCGAGTTATGAAATAAGCTTGTAACCTCTCTCGTGTATTAACTCAATTATAACAGAAGATGAAACAAGTTTTCTGCGAAAATGGAGCATGTAATAAACTGCAGTCCCTCTTTCATCTATCAAGAAAGTACATATAATAATGCACACAGCCCACACTACATTTCATACATCTTCAACAAATTTTTCATCGAAACGAAGATTCATGGAAAGCCTTTTCTCGCAATGCGGACAAACAGGCAAAAGCTCAATAGGGATATGCATATCATTCTACTCCTTCAGCAT
>CALXSV010000057.1 GCA_944391235.1 uncultured Clostridia bacterium
CAGCACAATCAGCTCTACACCATGCTGACGCAAGGCCTCGTCCAGGCGACACTCAAATTCCTGTTGACTGGCTGCCTCCTTGTGACTGATTACAATAGCCTTTACCTGGTGATTGGCAGCCCGCTGCAGCGCATAGGCCGCTGGGTTATTGGAGATCACCAATACAATCTCACCATGCTCCAGGCGGCCCTCCTCCGCAGCCAGCAAAAGCTGCTCCAGATTGGTGCCGCCACCAGAAACCAGCACGGCAATTCGGGTCTTTTCCTTCATACCAGCCGTACCTTATCCTCTCCCCGGGTAATCTCGCCCAGAATATAGGCATCTACGCCCTGGCTCTGTAAGAGACGCACCGCCTGGTCTGCCTGCTCTCCAGGAACAACGGCCGCCATACCCACACCCATATTAAAGGTATTAAACATGTCACGCTCCGGAATGTTGCCGCTGCGGGCAATCAGCGCAAATACGGGCAGGCTGCGCACATCTGCTCTGGCAATGGTAGCGCATAGCCCCTGCGGAATACTGCGCGGAATGTTCTCATAAAAGCCGCCGCCAGTAATATGGGCCAGTGCCCGCACTGTGCAACCCTGCAACAGGGCCTGTACGGGACGCACATAGATGCAGGTAGGCGTGAGCAGCGCTTCCCCTAATGTTTGCCCCAACTCCTCATGATACACATTCAGGTCGCGGTTTTCCACATCAAAGACCTTACGGACCAGAGAAAAGCCATTGGAATGCACGCCGCTGGCAGGCAGGGCAATGATCGCATCGCCTGCCTGCATAGAAGCAGAATCCAAAATACGCTCCCGGTCGACAACGCCAACGGAGAAGCCCGCCAGATCATACTCTTCCACACTGTAAAAGCCCGGCATTTCAGCGGTTTCACCGCCAATCAATGCGCAATCTGCCTGCACGCAGCCCTCAGCCACACCGGCAACAATCTGGGCAATCTTTTCCGGGTAATTTTTGCCGCAGGCGATATAAGCCAAAAAGAATAAGGGTTTGGCCCCACAGCAGATAACGTCGTTTACGCACATGGCCACGCAGTCAATACCCACTGTATCATGCTTATCCAGCAGGAAAGCCAGCTTAAGCTTGGTACCCACGCCATCTGTACCAGCCACCAGTACCGGCTGGCTGATGCCGCTCAAATCCAGCCCATACAGACCACCAAAACCGCCAATGCCGGAAAGCACATTGGCTGTCATGGTACGGGCGATGTGGCTCTTCATCAGCTCCACAGCCGTATACCCAGCGGTAATGTCCACTCCCGCCTCTTTGTAGCTGTCGCTAAAGCTTTTCATGGGATACCTCCTTATTTTTTCTGCGGCCGCTTGCTGTCATAGCGGTTTTTCAGCACATTATCCTCAGGAACCGGGCAGGGATAGCGATTGTCAAAGCAGGCGGAGCAAAAACCGTCCGACGGGCAGTTTTCCGCAATATGCTTCAAATCCTCCAAACGCAAATAGCCCAGGCTGTCCACGCCAATGATCTGTGCAATTTCCTCAACGCTGTGGTTATGCGCGATCAGGGCTTCGCGGGAATCAATGTCCGTGCCATAATAGCAGGGATGTAGAAAAGGAGGGGCAGATACGCGCATATGCACTTCCGTTGCGCCAGCCTCGCGCAACAAACGGACAATACGCATACATGTTGTTCCGCGGACAATCGAGTCGTCTACCATAACCACCCGTTTACCGCGAATCGTAGAAGGCACTGGGTTCAGCTTAATCCGTACTTTGTCCTCACGATCCGACTGCGTGGGCGCAATAAAGGTGCGGCCAATGTACTTGTTTTTGAGCAGTCCCATGTCATAGGGAATACCGGATTCCTTGGCATAACCCATGGCTGCATCCAGGCCAGAATCCGGCACGCCAATCACCACATCAGCGTCCACCGGATAGGCTTTAGCCAGGAACTCACCCGCCTTTTGTCGAGCCAGATGAACAGAGCTGCCATCCAGGGTAGAATCCGGACGGGCAAGATAAACAAATTCAAACACGCACATGCTACGCGGCTTGCTATTACAATAGGTGGTATCCGCATGCACGCCATCATCATCAAATAAAACGATTTCGCCAGGCTGAATATCGCGAATAAAGGTAGCGCCAGCCGCATCCAGCGCGCAGGTTTCCGAGGCCACAACATAGCTGCCATCCGGACGCTGCCCATAGCACAGAGGACGGAAGCCGCGTGGGTCGCGTACGGCTAAAAGCTTGCCGGGCGACATAATTACCAGCGTAAAGGCACCTTCCAGGTAAGGTACAGCGCGGCGCACCGCCTCTTCAATAGAGGTGGCAGAAAGGCGCTCCTTGATAATCAGGTAGGAGATCACCTCTGTGTCGCTGATGGTATGAAAGATCGAGCCGTCCAGCTCCAGCTGCTCACGCAGCTGGCGGTAGTTGGTCAGGCTGCCATTGTTGGCAATAGCCATTTTGCCCTTAACATGATTCACGACCAAGGGCTGTGCATTCACCCGGTCACCGCTTTCCAGCGTGCCATAGCGCACATGGCCAACCGCCATGTTACCTTGGCCCAGGCTGTGCAAAATCTCTGGAGTAAAAACGTCTCCTACCAAGCCGGAATCCTTATAAGAGGAAAAAATACCGTCGTCATTGATGACAATGCCACAGCTTTCCTGCCCACGATGCTGTAAAGCAAACAGGCCATAATATACAGTATCCGCCAGCGGCGCAGTCGTGGGCGACCAAATGCCAAATACGCCGCACTCTTCTCTAATTTCAGACATGTTCTGCTCCTTTATCTTTCTATTGCTACAGGCTGCTTATTCCGCAAAAAACAACGCAGAAAGGGTCATGGGCTCAATGTATTTGCCATCTTTATACACGCGCATATTGCCGGAGGCAATCTCATCAATTAGGATAACCTCATCCCCGTTATACCCAAACTCAAACTTGATATCATACAAATCCAAGCCTTTTTTCTTCAGCTCATCCGCGACCACAGCCGTGATACGGCGGGTTGCCTGGCGAATTGCATCATACTGCTGCGCGCTCATAATGCCCAGGGCAATCAGGCCGTCCTCCGTTACCAGGGGGTCATCCTTGGCATCGTTTTTAAAGGTCATCTCCACATAAGCCGGCAAATCCGCGCCTTCTTCAATATATTCCCCATAGCGGCGGAAAAAGCTGCCTACAGCCTTATAGCGACAAATAACCTCCAGACCATTGCCAAAAACCTTGGCGGGCAGCACCTCCATGGTGCAGTCATCCAGATTGGCGGAAACATAATGCGTTTTAATACCCGCCTTCTTAAGCTGCTCAAAGAAATAGATGGACATGCGCAGATTTACGCGGCCCACACCCTCAATACGTAGGCCAACGGTGTTTGCGCCCGGGTCGAATACGCCGTCCGTACCGGTAACATCGTCCTTAAATTTCAGCAGATAATTGCCGTTTTCCAGTGCGTAAACATCCTTGGTTTTTCCCTGATAGACAAGCTTATGCATGATGATCGTTCCTCCACTATTTATTTGATAATTTTTATTTATTTTGCTTTGTCGTTTGGCTATCCTTCGCTCAGCTGCTGTTGCAGTGCGGAATCTTTAGCCAGCACCTGCGTGCGCATTTCCTCGCGCTTGGCGTCCAGCTGCGCAGCCAACTCCGCATCGGCAATGGCCAGCATTTGCACAGCTAAATGCGCAGCATTGGCGGCACCGTTAATCGCGACTGTGGCAACCGGTATGCCGGGCGGCATTTGCACCGTGGACAACAGAGCATCCAGACCATCCAAATCAGACGCCTTAATCGGTATGCCGATAACCGGCAGGGTGCTCTGTGCAGCTAAAGCACCAGCCAGGTGCGCGGCCTTACCGGCAGCAGCAATGATTACGCCGAACCCCTGCTCCCGCGCGCTAGCGGCAAACTGCGCAGCCTGCTGCGGGGTACGATGCGCGGAGAGTACATGCGCTTCAAAGGGCACCCCGTACTCGCGACATACGGCAAAGGCTTTTTCTACCACCGGCAAATCACTGTCGCTACCCATGACTATAGCGATTTTTTTCATATAAAAGACCTCCGTTATCTGCTTTCCCTACTCTTATACAGGCAATCCTTTTCCTTATATTATCTACACCAGAAAGTAAAATCATAGCACAATCTGTCGCTAAAATCAATGTTTCCCACCTAAAAAGCGCTTTTCTATTGCGTTTTAACAAAGACAAAACAAAAAAGCTACGAGCAAGCCACTCGGAGCTTTTTTGTAAAACTGCTTATTTATATAGGGGGTATTTAGCGGTAAGCTCTTTCACTAATGCTTCCGCCTGCCGTTGTCCATCGGAGCCTCCAGTGAGGCACAAGCCAATAGCCTGTCCGATTACACGAATATCTGCTTCTGTAAAACCGCGTGTCGTAACAGCGGCTGTTCCCATACGAACACCACTGGTTGTATTATGCGGCTGTGGATCAAAGGGGATGGCATTTTTATTACAGGTAATGCCAACATCATCCAGCAGACGCTCCGCCTGCTTGCCTGTCAGACCAGTAGAGCGTACGTCAACCAGCAGCAAATGGTTATCCGTGCCACCGCTGACCAAACGCAGGCCATAGGTACGCAGGCTATCTGCCAGAGCCACAGCATTCTTTTTCAGCTGCACAATATATTGTTTAAACTCCGGCTGCAGGGCCTCACCCAGCGCAACCGCTTTAGCGGCAATCACATGCATCAGCGGACCGCCCTGCGCGCCAGGGAAAATGGCACGGTCAATGGCGCGGGCATACTGCTGACGGCAGAGGATAAGGCCGCCGCGCGGGCCGCGCAGAGTTTTGTGGGTTGTGGAAGTTACAACGTCACAGTAGGGAACCGGGCTGGGATGCTCGCCTGCGGCGACCAAACCGGCAATATGCGCCATATCGGTGAGCAGATAAGCGCCGCACTTATCCGCAATCTGGCGGAAGCGGGCAAAATCCAGTACACGCGGATAAGCGGAAGCGCCAGCCACAATCATACGCGGTTTTACCGCACAGGCCTGTTCTTCCAGCTTGTCATAATCAATGGTTTCGGTATCCGGGGATACCCCATAGGCCACAAAATGATAGGTCTGACCGGAAAAGTTTACCGGAGAGCCATGGGTAAGATGACCACCATGATCCAGATCCATGCCGAGAATCGTATCGCCCGGCTTTAACAGCGCCATGTAAGCCGCCATATTGGCCTGAGAGCCACTGTGCGGCTGCACATTGGCATGCTCTGCACCAAACAGCTTGCAGGCACGCTCGCGCGCCAGATTCTCAACTACATCCACGCATTCGCAGCCGCCATAATAACGGGCGCCTGGGTAGCCTTCCGCATACTTATTGGTCAGCACAGAGCCCTGAGGCGCCATTACAGCGCGTGAAGTAAAATTTTCCGAAGCAATCAGCTCAATCTTGTCCTGCTGGCGCTGGTATTCAGCCATTACAGCCTGGTAAACATCCGTGTCAGCAGCCTGCAGATAAGAAATATCAAACATGGGCACAGCCCTCCAAAAAAGAATAATCAGGCGAAAAACAATTACATCTTACGCCCTATTATTATACAATTGGATATCCGCCTGTTTTTTCCTTCTTTTTTCGTGATTATTCTTGCATAATTGCAGCAAATGCATTATATTATAAATATAAATTTTTTCTGGGTAAATTGCCATATAAATCTAATATTAATGCAATACCCACCAATAAAAATTAATTTAATTCATCTTTCATAAAGGAGTGCTAAAACATGGCTATCAATCTTAGCGGCAGAAGCTTTCTTTCGATTATGGATTTTACGCCGCAGGAGGTCCGCTATCTGCTCGATCTGGCGCATCAGCTCAAGAAAAAAAAGAAAAAAGGCATACCGGGACGCACTCTAGAGGGAAAATCCATTGTGCTGATGTTTGAAAAAACCTCTACCCGTACCCGCTGCTCCTTTGAGGTAGCCGCACAAGAAGAAGGCGGCATTGTCGTCTACCTGGACGCCCCCAGCTCACAGGTAGGCAAAAAAGAATCCATGAAGGATTCCGCGCGCGTGCTGGGCCGTCTGTTCGACGGAATAGAATACCGCGGCTTTGATCAACAGGTGGTGCAGGATTTGGCGCATTATTCCGGCGTACCGGTGTGGAACGGCCTGACGGATATCGATCACCCCACACAGGCTCTGGCGGATATCATGACCATAGAGGAGTGGGTGGATAAGCCGCTCGATCAGGTAAAGCTGGTATTTTGTGGCGACACACGCAACAACGTAGCCTATTGCCTGATGTACATATGCGCCAAGCTGGGCATGCACTATGTGGGCTATGGTCCGGCGGCGCTGCAGCCCGCACCGGAGGTTATGGAAGCTTGTCAGCAGGTAGCCGCCACTACGGGAGCAATCATCGAATGCAGCGAGAATCCACAGGTGCTGGAAGGCGCAGACGTGCTATATACGGATATCTGGGCCTCCATGGGCGAGGAAGACCAAATTCCCCAGCGCGTAAAGCTGCTCTCCCCCTATAAGGTAACACGCCAGATGCTTCAGGCCACGGGAAACCCCAACTGTATCTTCCTCCACTGCTTACCCAGCTTCCATGACTTTGAAACGGAGTTGGCTCGCCGTCAGATGGAGTTGGGCTATGACATTCGCGAAGTGGAAGACGAGGTGTTTGAATCCCCGAACAGCCATGTCTTTGATGAAGCAGAAAACCGTCTGCACACGATCAAAGCGGTTATGGTAGCGACCATTGGCGATTTAAGCCGCCTATAAAAAGGGGCCTTACCTTATTATAAAAGGGAATCCCGGTTTTGCGAGCAGGAAAGCCATTCCGTAAAAGGCGGCATAGTCCCTGAACAAGGACGAAGCCGCCTTTTTCTGTTGCTTCGTTTCTTTGTCGTTTGTCTGCGGAGGAGTAGACAAGCGCGGCTTTCCTTTGATAATGCCATAAGCATACGGTAAAGCCGCCTGCAAGAAAAAACATCCATCTTCCCGTATCCCGCATAAACAAAGAAGCGGCAGGTACATCCAAGGACATACCCACCGCCAGCAATCACCTTCCGTAACACTCTTCGTTATATAATATACATCCACCTTATTCCTGCGTATCCAGCACCTGATCAGCCAGTGGCCCCTGTCCAACCTTAGCATAACTTTGGAAAATGCGGTACAGCATTGCACTGACCTCTGCCCGGGTAATGGTAGTATCCGGATAAAATTTACCATCCGGACGACCCAGAATCACCCCATGATCTACCAGCAGCTGTACTGCCTCGCGCAGGGCCTCGTCTTCTCCCTCCAAATCGCTCAGATACACCTCAGAGCCCTCAATCTCGCCGGTATAATTATCAAAGAGGGGCGCTAGACATTGTGCGACCTCCCGCCGCAGGGCATAGCGGGAAGGATAGAAAAAATAGCGGCCTGTTTCATCTGAATCCAACAGTGGCTGCACCAGGCCGTATTGATAGGTTTTTTGCAGGGAATCTAGATACCAGGAATCAGCATACACGTCAGCAAACATGGCGGCAAATTCCTCCGCATCCAGCGAAGCATAATTCTCCCCGGCATCCAGCAGCAAATCCTGCACCTTAGCGACCAGGTTCAACAGCTCCGCGCGGGTAATCTGATTGTTAGGCCGGAAGGTATCGTCGTCATAACCAGAAATCACGCTCAGGCGAATCAGCGCGCAGACTTCTTTTTCACTCCAATGATTGAGCAAATCCGCAAAATTGACTTTGCCCACACGTGTAGTGCAGATATAACCGCCACCACTGCCAGCTGCGGCCACAGACACAGAAGCGCCTTCCTCCACAAACTGCGGGTAGTAATCATTGTAAGTCACCTGATACACGGTGCCGTCCCATGTGGTAATTTCCAGCGTGCCCACATCGGTAAGCAGGGCGTAATACTCTTCCAGGGTCAGATCCTGCTTTGTCATATACTCAGCATGCGGCGCGCCTACATAACGGAAATGCCAGGGCTCGTAAATATAGCCGGTAATATCCATGCCATCTTTTGGATAGCGCAAAATAAAGCCATACTTCCAGCTATTGGCATACAGCCACTGTCCAAAGGCAGTGGTGGCAAAACTCTCCGTCAGGCTATAACCGTTTTCCGAGGTGCCGAAATCAATAGCCAGGCCGGTCTGATGTTCGCTGGCACCTGGTGGCGCCACAACTGTGGCGGCATGGACCTGCGCATCGTTGGTGTTATAACCCAAATTGCGGTAATACGTAATTTTCTTACTATACAGACTGGATTGCACACCATAACTGCGGTAGCCGGAAATAGCATAAACATCGGTAATACCATCCGCGCGCGCGGCATTAACCAGCTTTTCCAAGGCCTGTGCAGCTGTACTGCACATTTTCACACCGCTGTTAGCACTCATAAAAGAAGACAAGCTAACCAGCGTGTCCGGCGCATAATCCATACCCAGAACATATTCCTTATTAACCAAGGTAACCAAGCGCTCGTCATCGGTGGCCAAAGCTGGCAGCGCAGCAAACAAGAGCGCGCATAGGGCCAGAAGCAGCGCAACAAACAGCTGTGCAATGCTTTTATGCGTATCTTTCATTGTTCTTAACCTCCCCACTTTTCGCCTGTCTGCAACTGCACCCCCAGGCAGGCTGCTGCACCTCGGCTTACACGCTCCAATCCATGCAACCGAAGCAATGTGTACATTCTATATATGAATATATATTACTTCATATTATAACATAGGTAAAGCCTTTTTTCAGCACATTTTTCCATAAATCTTCTGAAGATAGGATAATTTTTTTGACCTGGCAATATTGTTTAAACAGGTGGTCTATGCTATAATATCTTGATGTTTGTATGAATTACTTGTCGGATTTAAATACAGCTGGGCGGCTGAAAACTGCATAGCCCTCGCGGGATAAGGCAGAAGAAGCAACGCAGCAAGCACGGGAATTCATCTTTTACACAAAAGCATTAAAGGAGGAACCGATATGCCAAATGCAGCTGACTTACGTTATCAGGGAAGAATGGCGCTAAAGAGCCATTGGGCAGAAGCCATTTGTCTGACCATATTGGCCGCCCTACTAGGCGGAATCGGCAACGTTTCCATTATGGACACCTTTGATTCCATACTGGAAAGCGAATGGCTGATGGACTCTGCTTTTGGCCTGTGGATTTACCGAACGCTGCCTTTCCTCGTTGTAGAATACCCCATTTTCTCCATACCAATAAACATTGATGCCGTATACCGGGTAACCATAAACATCAACGCCATAAACATCGTGCATCTTATCCTGGGCGGCGCGATACAGCTGGGTGTTTGCCTGTATTTTTGTAAGCTGCACCGCGGCATGGACGCGCGCTTTACCGATCTATTTACCCGTTTTACCCACTTTGGCAAGGCGCTGGGCCTTTACCTGCTCATCATGCTGAAAACCTTTTTGTGGGGACTGCTCTTTGTTATCCCCGGCATTATCGCCAGCTATCGCTATGCGATGGCGCCCTATCTGATGGCGGAAAATCCGCAGCTGGGCATAAACGAGGCCATTGAAATGAGCTGCTACATGATGCAGGGCGACAAGGGCAAGCTGTTCTGCCTGCATCTGAGCTTTTTTGGCTGGGCGTTTCTAAGCGCACTGACACTGGGCATTGGGTATATCTTTCTTTGCCCCTACGTGTTTTCCGCAGAGTCCGCTTTCTTTTTGCAGCTGCTGGCCCGTAAATCGCCCTACCGACAGACGGATTCCCAGCAGGCCTATCAGCATAACGGGCAGGCCTATGGACAGCAGGAAGAGCCGCATAACAATAACGATCAATGGGACTATCAGCGCGACTACAGGTATCAGCAACCCGAGCAGCAATCTACGCAGGGTGCGCCAGAGGACTTCTACGAAAATTACCAGTCACCGCGCTTTGAGCAGAATACCGACTACGACGGCCATACGCGTCAGGAATAAATAGATTAGCAGCAAAGCAAGCAGAAGGAGCAGGACCATGAACAAGCAGGGTTTTGATGCAGATTTATACATGCAGCTACAGGCCAAATATATACGGGAGCGCGTAGAGCGTTTTGGCAACAAGCTATATCTGGAATTCGGCGGCAAGCTATTCGATGATATGCACGCAGCGCGCGTACTGCCTGGCTTTGACGACAATGCCAAGGCTAAGCTGCTGCTGGAATTGAAGGATGAGGCAGAGATTATCTTTGTTATCGCCGCGCCCGCCATTGAAAAAAACAAAATCCGTGCAGATATCGGCATCACCTACGACCGGGATCTACTGCGCTTGGCTGCTGCGCTCAGCTCTATGGGATTGTATGTCAGCTCCGTGGTCATTACCCAGTTCAATGAGCAGGTAGCAGCCCTGCAATTCAAAAAAAAGCTGGAAGCGCGCGGCATTCGCACCTACCTGCATCATCCCACCAAGGGGTATCCAACGGATGTGGCCACCATTTTGTCGGACGAGGGCTATGGCGCAAATCCCTATATCGAAACCACGCGCCCACTGGTTGTGGTAACCGCACCGGGTCCCGGTTCCGGCAAGCTGGGAACCTGTCTGTCGCAAATCTATCATGAGCAAAAACGCGGCGTAAAAGCCGGCTATGCCAAGTTTGAAACCTTTCCTATCTGGAATCTACCGCTCAAGCACCCGGTGAACCTAGCTTACGAAGCAGCCACCGCAGATTTGATGGACGTAAATAGTATTGACCCCTACCATTTTGAAAAATACGGAGAAATCGCCATCAACTACAACCGCGATATTGAGGCCTTTCCTGTGGTTAAGGCCGTGCTCAACCGCGTACTTGGCGAGGACGTTTACTACTCGCCCACAGATATGGGCGTGAACATGGCGGGCTATGCCATTACCGATGACGAGGTGGTTAAAGAAGCAGCCAGCCAGGAAATTGTACGGCGCTGGTTCAAGGCGATTTGCGATGCGCGTTTGGGCTTAATCGAGGATGAGATTCCCCAGCGCATTGGCATGATCATGCAGCAGCTGGAGCTGACAGAGGACAGTCGTCCTGTGGTAGCCAAGGCGCGCGCCAAGGCAGAACAGCGCGGCGTGCCAGCCATCTGCTTTCAGTTGCCGGACGGGCGTCTGGTCACAGGCCGGGATTCCTGCATCATGAGCGCAGCTGCCTCCGGTGTAATCAACGCCATCAAGGCGCTGGCCCACATTAACGAAAACATTCTTTTGCTTTCACAAAACATTCTCGACCCGATTATTGAGATGAAGCGGGAAAAGTTGCATGTCAACGACAGCTCGCTTTCTCTGTCCGATGTGTTGGTGGCCCTATCCGTATGCTCCACCACAAATCATACGGTAGCTATGGCAGTCGCGCAGCTGGAGCGTCTCCAAGGTTGCGAAGCGCACTGCACGGTAATTCTTTCATC
This sequence comes from uncultured Clostridia bacterium, assembly GCA_944391235.1. GTDB lineage: Bacteria > Bacillota > Dehalobacteriia > UBA4068 > UBA4068 > CALXSV01. Next base: position 11,322 of record CALXSV010000057.1, read on the forward strand.
CTCGGATGCAGAGATGCTGCGCCGTCTTGGTGTAAACGTAACCTGCGACCCCACCACGGGTATCAATGAGAACGCCAGCAAATGTACAGGCTCCTGCTCCTAAAAATACATATCATAGGCATGAATAAGGAAGGGATTTTATGGTTAAGGCGGCTAAAACAGAAAAAACCAATGCCATGCGCCTGCTGGACGCCGCTGGCGTTGCCTATCAAAGCTACAGCTACAGCACAGACGACGGCCAAATTGACGGCATGTCCGTAGCAGCTAAAACCGGGTTTGCGGCAGAGCATGTTTTTAAAACGCTGGTTGCCATGGGCCCCAGCCGCAATCTGTATGTGTTTGTTATTCCGGTATGCGGTGAGTTGGATTTAAAAAAAGCAGCCCGGGCAGCGGGAGAAAAAAGCATTGCCATGCTGCCGCAAAAGGATTTGCTGAAGCATACTGGCTATATACACGGCGGCTGCTCCCCACTTGGCATGAAAAAGCTCTATCCCACCTTTGTTGATGCCAGCGCGCAGACGCAGGACAGCATGGTCTTTTCCGGCGGCAAAATTGGCACGCAGATTGCTTGCGCGCCCACCAGCCTGGCAGACCTAACGCAGGCACAATTCGTAGATTTATGCAAGTATTAAAGTCACACCGACTCTGCGCTGCCCTTGGAGACTCGGCAGCGCACTTTTTTTGTGCATACAGACAGAATGCGATAAAATTAGCTTGATGCAGCAAATGCGGAATGATATAATTTATAATTATATAATAGTATATTTGTAGCATAGGCGCTTTTGCGGAACAGATGGGAAGCCAAGCAGACTGGGCAAAAGGCTTATACAAACGGGGGACGGGGAATTTATGCTTACACATCCATACGTAGGACATCCCTTGATAGAAGGGGTGCGCGTAACCGGGCCGGATGGTCAGGTAAGCGCTGTACGTAATGAATTTGATAATATTGTCTGCCGCGTTAAGGCCAACCAGCCCTTACCTGCGGACGACGTGCCGCTGGTGCGCGGCGTTTGCGCCTTTTTTGCCATCATTGCCCGCACCATGTCCGAGCTGCACAGCTCTGCGCAGCGGGCTGCGCATTATGAAGAGGATGATTTAAACATTGGACAAACGTTAAGCGCGGTGGCTGGTGCGCTGCTACTTGCCATGCTGCTGTTTGTAATCCTACCCTTGCTGGTATTGGCTCTGGGGGAGTTGCTGGCACCGCAGTTGCCCTGGCTGTTGATTTGCGCACTGCTTAAAACAGGCCTGTTTGTGCTCTATCTCAAGCGCCTGCAACGCTTTCCCGATCTGCGCCGCCTGGCCGCCTACCATGCAGCCGCGCATCAGGTGATCAATGCCTGGGAGCAGGAATGGGAGTTAACGCCCGAGCAGGTCAGCAAAGCCTCGCCGCTGGATCCCTGCTGCCCCTCTAATTTTCTGCTGAGCACCATGGCGCTAAGCATTTTCGCCTGCTCGCTGATTACGTATTCCCATTTTTTCCTTGGCCTGGTGATGAAAATCGGCCTGTTCTTACTGATTGCAGCCCTGCTGTACGAAATCTTTCGACTGCCGAAAAACAACGGTGAGGATCAGTTGGTGCGGGCGCTGATTACCCCCGGTCTGCTTTTGCAGCGGCTCAGCTTGTGCCGTCCAGAAAAAAAAATGTACGCTGTGGCAATATTAGCTCTATGTAACGTGCCGCGGCGACCCATACGGCAAGAGCAGGAAATCACGCAAACCGAAGGCTCCTCCTATGCAGCTGCCAGAACAGCGCAGCATAGGGTAACGCAGCCAACCGGCTTTACCGAGCCGCAGGTAGAGCAGGAAGCCGCTTTTAGCCAAGAGCAGACGGAAACAACACCATCCACCTTTACGGAGATAAGCTGGGAAAAGCCTGCGGAAAGAGAGTTCTCTGATCTTCCCCCACAAGAGGAAGCCCATATATTGGAGCAGCAGATGCCGCCCGTGATGGAGAGTCCGGACAATATCCAGGAAGAAGCGACTAGCATACCAATAGCAGATCTGGAGGAGAGTCCGACAGCAGAGACGGAAGGACAGGCTCAGCCACAGATAGCGCCGGTAACAAAACAGCAACCCCGCAGTAAAAAGAAAAAACGCGGTGGCAAAAAGAAAAGGCCAGATCAGCCCCAAGCGCCGGCTACACAGCAGGCCACAGCGGCGCAGACAGAGCCAGACAGCATATCAGCCCCGGAGATGGAAGAGAAACACCAGCCCACCAAGGAGCAGGTGCAAAAAAAAAATCCGGGCCAAAATCACCCCAGCACAAAACAGTGGCGCAAACAAGGAAAAAGAAAAAAGCGCTAAAACGCAAACGGTAATTTGCAAGCTGGGACAAAACATAGGCCGCAGCCTGCATCAAATCCAGCGTCGCAGCGCGCTGGCTGCGCATACAGCCGCGCGCTATCTGCGCACAAACCTGCGGCCCACACTCGTCCAAGCAACGGCTGCCTGCATACAGGGAATAAAAGGCGCTGTTATCTATGCCAAGCGGACGATAGGCAGAGCTGCAACCAGCACAGCAAGCTGGTTGAAACACTGCTTCTGCCGGCAGGCTGACGGCAGCCCGGCTGGAATTATACAGGCATGCCGCAATATGGGACAAGATCTCCGCACGGCTGCGGCCAATGCCGCTGATTTCTTTGCCTTTGCCGCAGAGGACGCGCGCAAAAATCTTTGGCCGCTGCTCCAAGCGGCCGTACTATGCGTCGCAGATAATATTGTCTACGCACTGCGCTGGTTGTGGTACATTCTCTGCCTGGGTGGAGAAAAGTGCCAGCAGCTATGGTGTAAGCTGCGCAACCTGCGCCAGCCTGGAGCCGCAACAGAGGCGGAAAGGCAGGAAAGCGTCCAGTCAAGCGCTCCGGGTGTGCCGGTAGATAATACAGATGAGAATACCAAGGATAAGGATGAAAGCGAACTATGCTAGAAAAACTTGCTGCTTTAAGTGAAAAATACGACCGCCTGACCGAGGCGGTTTCCGACCCGGAGCTGATTGCCCAGCAAAGCGAATGGCAGAAACAGGTAAAGGCACGGGCAGAAATTGAGGACGTCGTGTTGGCCTACCGCGATCTTCTAGCCTGTGAGCAGGCTATTAGCGACGCCCGTGCTCTGTTGGAGGATAAATCCGATCCGGAAATGGCAGAGCTGGCGCAAATGGAGTTGGAAGAAAATCTGGAAAAGAAGGAAGAGCTGGAGCAACGCATCAAAATTCTGCTCCTGCCTAAAGACCCCAATGACGACAAAAACGTACTGCTGGAAATCCGTGCGGGTACAGGCGGAGATGAAGCAGCCTTGTTTGCCGGCGATTTATTCAAAATGTACAGCCGCTACGCAGAATCCAAGCACTGGCGCACGGAAATTATGGACGCCAGCTATACGGATATCGGCGGCTTTAAGGAAGTGGTCATGCTCATTGAGGGTAAAGGCGCTTACAGCCATCTTAAGTTTGAGTCTGGTGTTCACCGCGTGCAGCGCGTACCGGCCACCGAATCCTCTGGCCGCATTCATACCAGCGCGGCTACCGTGGCCGTACTGCCGGAGGCTGAAGAGGTAGAGGTAGAAATCAATCCCAATGACATCCGCATTGATTTGTTCTGCGCCACCGGCCCCGGTGGACAGTGCGTCAACACCACGCAGAGCGCCGTGCGCATTACCCACATTCCCACAGGGATTGTGGTAAGCTGCCAGGATGAAAAAAGTCAGATTAAAAACAAGGCCAAGGGTATGCGTGTGCTGCGCGCCCGCGTACTGGAAAAAATGCAGCAGGAAGCGCAGGACGCCGAAGCCAGTGTGCGCAAAAGCATGGTGGGCAGCGGAGACCGTTCCGAGCGCATCCGCACCTACAATTTTCCGGAGCGGCGCGTCACCGACCACCGCATCGGCCTGACCCTGCATAAGCTGGATCAGATTCTCGAGGGAGATCTTGGCGATATCATTGACGCGCTGATAACGTCTGAGCAGGCACAGAGGATGAAGGAAGAATAAACATGCCTATTGCCGCTATTTTGCAGAGCTGGGTGGATCGCCTGACGCGCGAAGGCGGCATCCCCCGGGACGAAGCACACAGTATGATGCGGTTGCTGGCTGCGGACACTCTGAATCTCCCCCTTCGCGAGCTAGCTTTTCACATGCTGGACGAGGCGGATACAGCTACGCAGCGGGCTATAGACATGCTGGCGCAGCGCCTGCTGGAGGGTGAACCGCTGCAATATGTGCTGGGTGAAACCGAGTTTATGGCCCTACCCTTTCGCTGTTCGCCATGCGCACTGATTCCGCGTATGGACAGCGAAGTGCTGGTAGAACGCGCTATTGCCTTGCTGCGCAATCAGGAGAGCCCGCAAATTGCCGACGTATGCTGCGGCAGCGGAGCCTACGGCCTGGCTCTGGCCTATTATCTGCCTACGGCTACCGTATTATGCTGCGATATCTCCGCCGAAGCCCTGGCGCTGGCAGAGGAAAATGCCTGCCTGCTGCAGGTAAACCAGCGGGTGCGCTTTCGCTGCGGCGATTTGCTGGAGCCTTTGCGTGATCAACAGAACCTTGATTTGATTGTCTGCAATCCGCCTTATGTGTGCAGCAGACAAATCGCTACACTGGAAAGACATGTTCAGCGTGAACCACGTCTGGCTCTGGACGGCGGCGCGGACGGGCTAGACTTTTACCGCCGTCTTTGTTACGATATAGCCAGCTTTCTGCGTCCAGCAGGCTGGTTGCTGCTGGAGCATGGCGACGAACAGCAAAAGGACATTGAGAATATCCTACGCCACAGCGGCCTGCAACAGATAGAAGAAATACAGGACTACGGGCACCGGGATCGGGGCCTGCTCTACCAGAAGGTCTAACCAGCAGAAGCTTTTCGTACGAAAAACAGTAAAACTGCCAGTCGCAGAGATAACAACATCTCTTGACCTGGCAGTTTTCTTATGCTGCATAGCCTATTCCGCCTGCACATCGTCGGCCAGCTCATGGCTGGCAGCAACGCATAGCACACAAACGCTGGCCGCGCCCTGCTTTAGGAGCGCTGTACTGGCGGCGCGCGCTGTTGCGCCGGTGGTATAAATGTCATCTACCAATAGAATACGCTGCTTTTCTACAACAGAGCTGGCAAGAAAAGCATTCTGAAGAACGCGTGCACGCTCAGCGCGGCTCATCTGATACAGGCGTTGCGTATCGCGCACGCGCTGCAAATATTCCGGATGATGCGGTAGCTCCAGCTCAGCGCTTAACAATGCGCTTAAAAGCTCTACCTGGTTATAACCGCGCGCCTGCAGCCTTTGCGCGGACAGGGGTACCGGAACCACGGCGTCAAAGAGGAAACTGCGGTAATGGTGCTGGTAAGCAGCTAGCAGAACCGCGCTTAGACCACGTCGCAAGCCAGCGCGGTCACGATATTTAAAAGCCAGCAACTGCTGACGCAGCTCTCCACTGTATGGCAGAGCGGCCCGGGCCAGCGCAAAAGACTGCTCTCTCGACCGGCAATCCGCGCACAGATAATCCGCGGTTTCTGTAGCGGCAATAAAGCTTGCACAACGCGGGCATACACGCAGCTGCTGCAAGGTAGTGAGACAGCGCGGACACAGCGCCATCCCCACAGACAGCGCAGCACAATTAAGACAGCGGCGCTGGGGAAAAAGCAGCCCAGCCAAGGCCTTGCGCCAAAGATAGGCCTTTGTTGCCATTGGCATACCCCCTTTACAACCCATGCTGTATTCATTATAATACAGGTAGACACAGCTGTCAGCAGGCTATTGACAGAAAAAGTCGAAAAATAGGGAAACGACATGCAAAAAGCCTTTTTTTAAAGAAACCCCCGACATAGATAAAAAAAATTTGCATTTGTGTTTTCTTTGTGATAGAATAACGATATCAGACTTCTATGTTGCTTTGTCGGAGTGGGTGCGTACCCACTCTTTGTTTTTGCGGAGGTAGGAATGGCTCGCAAAAAACTAATTGTCGATTATAATAAGATTGAACAGCATGTATGGCAGTTGGCAGAGCCGCTAGCTGCCCAATGCGGTGCGGAACTGATAGACGTAGAGTATGTGAAGGAAGCGGGCAGTTGGTATATGCGCCTGTACATTGACCGAGAGCCTCCGGTAGACCATGCGTTGTGCGAGCAGGTCAGCAATCTCGTTTCCGAAGCCCTGGATAAGGACGATCCGGTGGACGAGGCCTACTTCCTGGAAATCAGCTCTCCCGGCTTGGAACGTCCGCTGCGGCGAGCCAGCGACTTTAGCCGTTTTCGCGGGCATGCCGTGGTAGTGCGGTTGTATTCCCCGCGCAACGGTAAAAAGGAATACGAGGGCCTGCTGTGCGGATGGCGCGACGGTGCAATCATTATCAAGGTCGAGGAAGAAGAACTGGCCTTCCCCGAGGAAGAAGTGGCCAGAGCGCGGCTGAAAGCCGATATATAATCACCAGCTGAATAGGAGATAGCAATCATGAACAGCGAATTTATGGATGCCTTAAAGGATCTGGAAAAAGAGCGCGGGATTGAAATGGACGTTCTAATTGACGCCATTGAAGCAGCCCTGATTTCCGCTTACAAAAAGCATTATGGCACTGCACAGAACGTGCGGGTGGAAATTAACCGCGAAAATGGCGACATCCATGTTTTCTACCGCAAGGAAGTCGTGGAAACCGTGGAGGACGAAACCTTGCAGATGTCCCTGGAGGAAGCGCGTGAATTTGATCCGGACTTTGAGGTGGGCGATATCTTTGAATCCGAGGTTACGCCCAAGAGCTTTGGCCGCATTGCCGCACAGACTGCCAAGCATGTTGTGGTGCAACGCATCCGTGAGGCAGAGCGCAACATGGTATATGGCCAGTTTGCTACGCGCAAGGACGATATTGTCACCGCCACAGTCCTGCGTACAGAGGGCCGCAACGTATATATTGATTTAGGCAAAAGTGAAGCTCTGCTGGCCCCCTCCGAGCAGATTCCACGAGAAAGCTACCAGGTGGGTGACCGGCTCAAAGTTTACATTCTCGAGGTGCGCAAAACGACCAAGGGGCCGCAGATCATGGTGTCTCGTACACACCCTGGCCTGCTAAAGCGCTTGTTTGAGCGCGAAGTACCGGAGATTGGCGATGGTACGGTAGAAATCAAATCCGTGGTGCGCGAACCAGGTTGGCGCAGTAAAATCGCGGTATACAGCAAAAACGAAAATGTGGATCCAGTGGGTGCCTGCGTTGGTACCCGCGGGATGCGCGTGCAATCTATTGTCAATGAGTTAGCGGGCGAAAAAATCGAGGTTATTCGCTGGGACGAAGACCCCGCTGTATATGTCAGCAACGCGTTGTCCCCAGCTAAGGCCCTGTCCGTAGAGGTAGATGAAGCAGAAAAATTCACACGCGTAATCGTACCGGATTTCCAGCTTTCCCTGGCCATTGGTAAGGAAGGACAAAATGCCCGCCTGGCCGCGCGGCTGACCGGCTGGAAAATCGATATACGCAGTGAAAGCCAAGCGGCGGAAGAAATGGAGTTGGCTACGGAAGAAGCACAGGCAGAAAATTCCCCGCCCATCATTGAAGAAAATGCAGCGGAAGTGGATATAGCAGATGAAAAGAGCGAATAAAAGTCCGCAGCGTATGTGCATCGCTTGCCGTGAGATGAAAGAAAAACAGCAGCTCATGCGCATTGTGCGTACGCCGGAGGGCAAACTGCTGCTGGATGACAGCGGCAAAAAATCCGGCCGTGGCGCCTACTTGTGCCGCGATGCAGCCTGCTGGAAGCGGGCGCAAAAGGCACGCAGCATCGAAAGGGCATTGCATGTAAAACCCGATCCAGATTTATTGGAGCAGATCAGTCAGTTGCTGGCTGATACAACGCAGCAGGCCAAGGATGAGCAAACAGATGAACAGTAAGCAGCAGAATAAAATAGCCGGTTACCTAGGTCTGGCGCAGCGCGCAGGACGCATTGCCGCAGGAGACAGCTCAGCAAGAGAGGCCTTGCTCAAAGGCCGCGCTGCTTTACTCATCATAGCGGAGGATGCCGCAGATAGTGTACAGGAAGAGCTGCACGCGCTGGCGGAGACGGCACAGGTGCCGCTGCTCATGTGGCCGGATAAAGTCAATTTGGGGCTGATAGTGGGCAAGAGCCGCCGCGGGGCGCTGTCCCTGCTGGATCAGGGCTTTGCTACCGCGATTCTCAAGGTATTGCAGTCTGAGAAGAGTTAGGCCCATGGGCAAAAGCAATCTATCATAGACACGAGTTGTCACAAGTTGTTATGTTAATTTATAAGGGGTGGTTTGTTTGGCAAAAATTAAAGTATTTGAACTGGCAAAGGAATTACATGTAGAAAGCAAGGATGTATTGGAGCGGCTACGTAAAATGGGAGCCAACGCCAAAACGCATATGAGTATGCTGAATGATAAGGATGCGGATGCAATTCGCGAAAGCTATCAGAAGGGTGCAACTGCAGACGGCTTTGTGCCCAAGGTAAAGCGCATACCCAAAGCAGTAATCGCAAAAGAAAAGGCTGAAAGCATGCAGGAAGAAGCCAAACTCGCCGCTGCCGAACAAAAGCCCACTGAAACGAAGCCAGCTGAAGCCCCGAAGCAGGAGACAAAAGCAGCAGAAACAAAACCGAGCGAAAGCAGTCCACAAGCGCAGACACAGCCAGCAGCGACAAAAGCTACCGAGCAGGCTACAAGCACGCAGCCAACAGCTCAGCCGCAAGCAGAGCACAGCACAGCTGTTGAAGAAAAAAAACCTGCTCCCCAGACAGCAGGAAGCCCGGCTGAAACAGGCCAGCAGACAAAAGCAACACAATCCGCAATGGAGGAAAGAGCCATGGTTGAGACCAAGGCAGGTACGCAAACCAATATACGCCGTGAGAACAATCATACGGAAAACCGCTCCCAGGAGGAAAAAAACCAGGGTGACCGTCCACAAGGGCAGCGCCCACAAGGCGACCGTCCGCAGGGCCAGCGCCCACAAGGCGACCGTCCGCAGGGTCAGCGCCCACAAGGTCAGCGTCCGCAGGGCCAGCGCCCGCAAGGCGACCGTCCGCAAGGCCAGCGTCCACAGGGCCAGCGTCCGCAAGGCGACCGTCCGCAAGGTCAGCGCCCACAAGGCGACCGTCCGCAGGGCCAGCGCCCGCAAGGTCAGCGTCCACAAGGCGACCGTCCACAGGGCCAGCGTCCGCAAGGCCAGCGTCCGCAGGGCCAGCGTCCGCAAGGCCAGCGTTCACAGAACGACCGCAGCGCCATGCCGATATTTACGCAGATGGAAAAACCTGGCTCCAACTACCGGCCCAACAACAACAAAAAAACCTTTACCAAGGATCGAGTATTTGAATCTGCCTCCGAGGTGGAGATGCGCCTAAACAAGAGCAAAGGCAAACCGGGGCGAGGCAAAAACAAAGGTGCAAATAAGAAAGAGCAAAAAATGGTGATGCCGCCGGTTACGCCAAAGAAAATTACCATTGGCGAATCCGTGGTTCTGGGCGAACTGGCCAAAAGCATGGGGAAGACCGCGGCTGAGGTAATCAAAAAACTGTTTGGCATGGGTATTATGGCCACCATCAACGAAGAGCTGGACTCGGACACCGCCATTTTGCTGGCTGAGGAATTCGGCATTACCGTTGAAGTCAAGGCAGACAAAGCAGAGCAGATATTGGAAGACATTGAAGATGATGAAGCGGATATGGTAGAACGTCCCCCGGTTGTTACCATTATGGGGCACGTTGATCATGGTAAAACCTCACTGCTGGATGCCATCCGCCATACCAATGTTGTTTCTGGCGAGGCTGGTGGTATTACCCAGCACATCGGCGCTTACCAGGTAGAAATCAACGGTCGCAAAATCACCTTCCTGGATACCCCCGGTCACGAGGCCTTTACCGCCATGCGTGCCAGAGGCGCCAACATGACGGATATTGCCATCATTGTTGTGGCGGCAGACGACGGCGTCATGCCGCAGACAATTGAGGCCATCAACCATTCCAAGGCAGCGGGCGTTCCCATTATTATTGCCATTAACAAAATCGATAAACCTGGCGCCAATCCGGAGCGGGTCAAGCAGGAGCTGCTCAAGCACGATGTGGTGATTGAAGAATACGGCGGCAGCACCATTGCGGTGGAAGTTTCTGCCAAATCGCGCATCAATATTGAAGGCCTGCTGGAGATGATTCTACTGGTAGCAGACGTGGAAGAGCTGAAGGCCAATCCGGACAGACTGGCACGCGGCGTAGTGGTGGAGGCCAAACTGGATAAATCACGTGGCCCCGTGGCAACCTTATTGGTACAGAAGGGCACGCTGCATCCTGGCGACAATGTGATTGCTGGAGCTGCCTTTGGTAAGGTGCGCGCCATGTTCGACGACAAAGGCCGCAAAGCCAAAGCAGCCGGTCCCTCCATGCCCATTGAAATCTTGGGCTTTTCCGAAGTGCCGCCGGCCGGTGAAGTCTTCACGGTCATCAAAGATGAAAAGGACGCTCGTATGGTTGCCGCCAAGCTGCAGGTAAAAGCGCGCGAAGAATCCATGCGCAAAACGGTTCGTGTTACGCTGGATGATTTGTTCAACCAGATTTCTGCTGGTGAAATTAAGGATCTGAACATTGTCCTCAAGGCGGACGTCCAGGGCTCGGTAGAAGCACTCAGCCAGAGCCTGACCAAGCTGAATACGGATGAGGTGCGCGTAAATGTTATCCATTCTGGCGTAGGCGGCGTATCGGAAAGCGATGTTATGCTGGCCGCAGCCTCCAATGCCATCATCATTGGCTTTAATGTTGTCGCGCCGCCGGCCACACGTGCCGCTGCGGAAGAAGAGGAAGTGGATATCCGCCTCTACCGCGTAATTTACGATTGCCTGGAGGACATCAAAAAGGCCATGAGTGGTCTGCTGGCTCCAGAATATAAGGAAAA
>CALXSV010000058.1 GCA_944391235.1 uncultured Clostridia bacterium
AAAAAAGCGGAATTGCTTTGTAATTAATATAATATTGTAAGAATTTGGTATAATCTGCCGCAATAAGCTGTTTTTTGTCCTATGGGCAAAAGCTGTGCTATCCTCGTGGAACTGTCGGGTATATGTTCAATAGCGTAGCGAGCGGGTAGAAGCGAACAGCAACAAAGGGAGCAGCGCAAAAGCGACTGCTCCCTTTGTTGCTGTTTGGGGTGGGAGTAAGCGGACGAGAGGAGAGTCTGGACAAGCAAAGAGCGCGTTTGGACAATGGGGAACAGCTGGCAATCCGGGGTTTGCATCAGCAATTCCATAGAGGCGCTTGATTCCTTTACCATTCTCCTTTGGGACTTGCGCAAACGATGATGTTGTGTACGATGCAGGTTTATGAAAATGCCTTTCATGCATAGGAGGTGTGTACGCTTGAAAGCTACGGACGAGCCTTTTCCGGATACGAAAATTGGAAAGCTGTAATGCCCCAGACAAAACAGGAATATATTCCTGTTTTCATCGTTATGTTTATCGGAGGCATGGACTCCTCCCAGAGTAAATTTAACAAAACGATTTCTACATAAGTGGTAAGTAAATCATGGATACGTCTGCATTCTGCCGTTGGGCTATTCTGTGGGGGTAAAGGTGAGATCTCCGCTGGTATGAATGGTTTCCGTACTGTCCTGCCAGACTGCTCCACTAACGCTATCCAATGATGCAAGCAGCTCTGTACCCTCTTCCATACCCAGCAACAAACAGATGGTAGAAAGCGCGTCGCCTTCTGCTGAACTGGAGGAGACTACCGTAACGGCACATATATCGGTATCAGCGGGATAGCCACTGCGTGGATCTAAAATGTGGTGATAGAGCTGCCCGTCTACAGTAAAGTTGCGCTCATAAATGCCAGAGGTAACAATAGAGGTGTAGGTGCTGGCATCGGCAGGTGGGGAAAAGGATAGAACCCCTATTATGGCGGTGTGATGACTAAATGCCTGTTCCAAGCCAATATTCCATGCGGAAGCATCCGGTTTCGTGCCCACGAGAACGACGTTTCCTCCCAGATTGATAACTGCAGCAGCAACCTCTTGCTCCAGCAAAAAGCTTGCCACCTCGTCCGCGATGTAGCCTTTGGCAATTCCGCCAAGATCGAGCATGGCCTGTGCATCATCTAGGCTTACGGTATTGCCCTCTACACAGATCTTGCGGTAGTCCACCGTATCCAGTGCGGCCTGAATCTCTTCTGCGTCGGGAACAGAGCTGTTATTACCAAAATCCCATAACGCGCTCAGGCGGCCGATTGTAATATCAAATAAGCCATGGGATAAATCGCCATAGTAAATACCTTTTTCGATTAAACGCGCCGTACGATTATCCACTTCTACAGGTTGTCCCTGTGCATGATTGATACGCCAGACATCGCTGCCCTCTATTGTGCGGCTAAGCAGGGATTCGTACTCTGCGATTAAATCAAAGGCCTGATCTAGCAGCGTGTTATCCTGCTGTCCATAAATTGTAATCGTGCAGGTGGTATCCAGCATAAACCGCGTGTCGCTTACTGTCTCTTGCGCAGATTCACAGCCGGTGCATAGCAAGCAGAGCGACAGGAGCAGAGAAAAGAGACAGAAAAATGCCCAGCGCTTGGCGGTTAGATGCGGTTTGGCTGCGATGTCTTCAAAATGCATATCTAAAGAAATCCTTTCCTTCTTTGTTATTATTCTCATTATAGCTCTGCCTGCTGATTTGTCAAATTAAAGTAGGGGCAGTGACTATCCATATTTTTTGTTATACTTTTTTTGTCGACCGACTGGTTGAGTAAAATTTATCTTAACGGAATCTTAATGTAGTTTTAGCTGGGGAAATGTCATTTTTCGCCTTAAAAACCCCAATAAATAACTATTGACAATCGTGTAGCGGTAATATAGTATATATAAATATGATAGGAAAGTGAAAAGCTATAACCCCTTATGCTTATACCTTTCTCATCCATCCTGATGTCGTTTAGGCTGAGGGATGTAAAAAACTTGCTAAGATTAGAGGTGGATTACTTGTGAAGAAGCATCTCAATGGTGTCAAAGTGCCGCATCACAAGGGAACCTCCGAAAAGCAGATCGTCTGGATGGACGTACCAGAAAAGGTTACTATCCCGATGAGCCAGCAAATCGGTCCTCCCTGTGAGCCTTTGGTAGCCGTTGGCGACGAAGTGAAAGTTGGCCAGAAAATCGGCTTTGCCGATCATCCGATGAGCGTACCCATTCATGCTTCTGTTTCTGGTAAGGTAACGGCTATTGAGGATTTCCTTACCCCTATGGGCGCCATGACTAAGGCCATTATCATTACCGCTGATAAGTTGCAGGAAAAGGACCCTGCTATTGCTCCGCCAGTGGTTACTGATCATGCTTCTTTTGTTCAGGCTGTTCGTGATTCTGGTTTGGTTGGTCTGGGGGGTGCTAGCTTCCCCACTTTTATTAAGCTTAATCCCAAGGACCTGGCTTCTGTTACTACTCTGGTTGTAAATGCGGCTGAATGTGAGCCTTTTATTACAGCTGATGACCGTGGTATGCGCGAGTTATCTGATAAATTGTTTGTGGGTATAGAGGCCGTACGCAAATATCTTGAGCTGGAGCAGGTGATTATTGGTGTAGAGGACAATAAGCCTGCCGCCATCGCTCATTTGCGTGAGAAGGAAACCGATACGCTGAAAGTTCAGTCATTGCGCTCCCGCTATCCACAGGGCGGTGAAAAGGTTCTGATTTATGAGACCACCGGTAAGGTGGTTGGAGAAGGCAAGTTGCCGGCTGACGTGGGCGTAATCGTGATGAATGTTACTTCGCTGATTACTCTCGGCCAGTATTTGCTGACAGGTGAACCGCTGACCTACCGCTGTGTTACCGTAGCTGGTTCTGCGATCGCAAACCCACAAAATGTGATGGTTTATCTTGGTACCAGTTATCAGGATGTGATTGATTTCTGCGGCGGTTTCTCTCAGGAGCCTGGTGCGGTCTTCATGGGCGGCCCTATGATGGGAATCTGCGTGTATGACCTTAGTTTTCCCGTTTTGAAAAACAATAACGCCATTGTCGCTTTAAGCAAAAAGGATGTAGTAGAGGACAAAGAATCTCCCTGCATTAACTGTGGCCGTTGTATCTCTGCCTGTCCTTTCAATCTCATGCCGACCAATATCGACCGCGCTCTGGCTGCGGGCGATGTTGAGATGCTGAAAGAGCTGAAAGTGAATTTGTGCATGGAATGCGGCAGCTGCGCTTTTGTCTGTCCGGCCAAGCGCCAACTGGTTGTATCTAATAAGTTGGCTAAGAAAAAACTGATGAATGCAGGAAAGAGGTGACACAACTGATGGATAAACTTAAAGTTCAGGTTTCTCCCCATATCAGATCGGCGGTATCAACGCAAAAGATCATGCTGATGGTGCTCATCGCTTTGGCTCCGGCCGGTATCGCTGGGATAGTTATTTTTGGCCTGCGTGCCTTGCTGCTCATGGCCGTCTGCGTTGTTGCCTGCGTATTCTTTGAGTGGCTCTATTGTAAACTTGCTAAAAAGGAAATTCCAGTAGGCGATCTATCTGCTGTGGTTACTGGTTTATTGCTGGCTTACAACCTACCGGTTGGTCTGCCCATCTGGGAAGCCATTGTCGGCTGCGCCTTTGCGATTATTGTTGTCAAACAGTTGTTTGGCGGCATTGGCAAAAATTTTGCCAATCCAGCTATTACTGCCCGTATCTTTCTGCTGGCCGCTTTTGCCAGCGAGATGACAACTTGGGCTGCGCCGCGTGCTTCCTTGGTAGCGAATGCTACGGATGCGCTTACAACCGCCACTCCGCTGGGCATGATCAACGAGGGCCTTGTGGAGGCGCTGCCTTCTTATTCGCAGTTGTTCTGGGGTGTCACCGGCGGCAGCTTGGGTGAAACCTGCGTGCCGGCGCTGCTTATTGGCGGCATCTTTCTGATTGTTATGCGCGTAATTCAGCCTACTATTCCGCTAGTCTATATTGGCGGTGTAGCGGTTTTCAGTCTGCTGTTCGGTCAGGACCCTCTGTACCAGGTAATGTCCGGCGGTCTGTTGTTGGGTGCCTTCTTTATGGCCACAGATTATGTTACCAGCCCGGCTACCACGAAGGGGAAGATAATTTTCGCATTGGGGTGCGCGCTTTTGACCTCAGCGATTCGCTGCTTTGGCAGTTATCCGGAGGGTGTTTCCTTCTCTATCCTGATCATGAACATTATCACTCCGCTGATTGATCGTTTCTGTGTAACCAAGCCCTTTGGCGCTATTGAACCGAAGGAGGCGGCGAAATAATGAAAAATAAAGAATATTTACTGCCGCCGATCGTGCTGATCGGTATATGTCTGGTCGTTACTGCTGTGTTGGCTTTTACATATCAGCTTACCCTGCCAAAAATTGAAGAGGCGCGTATTGCAGCCGCTACAGCTAGCCGCAGCGAAGTTATGCCAGCTGCGGATGAGTTCCAGGCTTACGAAGGACAGTTGGACAATGAAAGCATAGATGAAATTTATTTTGCTTTCTCGAATGGTGAGAGGATTGGCTGTGTTGTTACTGCTACAGTCCGCGGATTTAGTGGAGATTACACTGTGATGAGCGGCTATGATATCGACGGTGTTCTAACTGGCGTAACCGTTACTAACAGCAGCGAAACGCCTGGCCTTGGAACCAAGACCACTGCCTCTTCCTATACTTCTCAATTTATCGGCAAAAACGCTGATGATTATACCACTGTGGATGCTATTACGGGCGCTACGGTGTCCTCAAATGCATTGAAGAATGCATTGGCTGTTTCTTTTGCTGCACAAGAATCTGTTATGGGGGTGACTGAATAATGAAGAGTAAGGATATTCTCTTTAATGGTATATTAAAGGAAAACCCCACTTTGGTTCTTATTCTTGGTACCTGCCCGACCTTGGCGGTTACCACGCAGGCTTCTAACGGCTTGGGCATGGGGTTGGCTACTATGGCAGTTTTGATTTGCTCGAATATTGCCATTTCTCTGTTGCGAAATATCATTCCAGATAAAGTACGTATTCCTTGCTATATCGTCTTTATCTCCGGCTTTGTTATTATCGTCGGTCTGGTGATGGAGGCCTTTGTTCCTAGCCTCTATGATGCCTTGGGTCTGTACCTAGATCTAATCGTGGTAAACTGCATTATTTTAGGTCGAGCCGAGATGTTCGCCTCCAAAAATACCGTATTCCATTCCATGCTGGATGGCATTGGCATGGGTATTGGTTTTACCTTGGCGCTGTTGATGATGGGCTCGATTCGTGAAATTCTCGGTTCTGGTACCTGGTTTGGGCTCACGATTATTCCCAGCTCGATTTCTCCCATCGCCATTATGATGCTGGCACCTGGCGGCTTCTTTGTCTATGGCTGCCTGATTGCTCTGGTGAATACGATTATTCGTAAAAGAGGCGGCACGCCGGTTGACAAGAGCAACGGCTGCATGGGTTGCGCCTCCTTTGATGCCTGCCGTGCTGCTGGCACTGCTTCCGAGAAGGGAGGTTGCTGCTAATGAATAATACCGTATTTTTCCTGGCGCTGCTTATGGAAACCATACTGGTGAGCAACGTTGTTCTTGCGCAGTTCCTTGGTATTTGTCCGTTCCTGGGCGTTTCCCGTAAGTTAGACTCCGCTATTGGTATGGGCGTAGCTGTTATCTTTGTCTTGCTGTTGGCTACTGCAGTTACCTGGCCCATTTATACGTATCTGTTGTATCCAAAATTTGCTTATTTGCAGACTCTGGTTTTCATTTTGGTTATTGCGGCTCTCGTTCAGCTGGTGGAAATCTTCCTAGCCCGCTTTGTTCCTGCCCTGTATAAATCCTTGGGTATCTACCTGCCGTTGATTACAACCAACTGTGCTGTACTGGGTGTTACCATTAACTGCATTGATTTTGAGTATAATTTTGTCACCTCTCTGGTCTATGCGTTTGGTATTGGCGTTGGCTTCCTGCTGGCAATGGTTTTATTTGCTGGCGTACGTTCCCGCATTGATGAATCGGGTATCCCACAGTCTTTCCGTGGTATGCCGATTACTCTGATTGCCGCTTCCATTGTCTCCATGGCGTTTATGGGCTTTTCCGGAATCGCCACTGGTATCTTTGGTATTAGTATTTAATAGGAGGGACCGAATATGTTTGAAGCTTATATCCTGCCGGTCCTGATTGTGGTCGGCGTTGGTCTCGCCGCTGGTGTTATGTTGATGCTGGCAGCCAAATTTATGGCTGTTGAAGTGGATGAGCGTGTGGAAAAAGTGCGTGCCTGTCTGCCGGGCGCAAACTGTGGCGGTTGCGGCTATGCTGGCTGCGACGACTATGCCGCACACATTGTCTCCGGTGAAGCTCCGCTTACTGCTTGTCCCCCTGGCGGTACTGCTGTTGCGCAGGCTATCGGCGCTGTGTTAGGGCAGGAGGTTGGCGAAATGGTGCCCATGGTTGCTGTGGTGAACTGTTCTGCTACCAAGGACCAAGCCGTGCATCCTATGGACTATATTGGCCGCAAGGGCTGTCTGGCTGCCTCGTTGCTTTATAATGGCGATATGGCTTGTCAGTTTGGCTGCTTGGGTTACGGAGATTGTGTAGACGCCTGTAAATATGACGCCATCCATGTTGTTGATGGTCTGGCTCGTGTGGATAAGGATTTATGCACTGGTTGCGGCGCCTGTTCGGTTGTATGCCCGCATAATGTAATCAGCATTAATCCGCATGCTGCTCATGTTGTTGTGGCCTGCTCCAATACGGATAAGGGTGCGCAGACACGCAAAAAGTGCAGCACGGGTTGCATTGGCTGTAAAAAATGCGAGAAACAGTGCGAATATGATGCCATCAAAGTTATCAATAATCTGGCGGTTATTGATTTTGATAAATGCACGAGCTGTGGCAAATGTGTAGACGTTTGTCCGCAGCATGTAATTGAGAATTGCTTTAAGGGGGCTGTGGCCGGACCCGCGGAGGATGAGGCTGTAGCTGCTGAAGCATAAATTTCTGTAGATAAGACAGGACAACTGACGCCGCTATGTTGCGGCGTCAGCTTTCTGTTTGTTTTTATATGAAAGAATCTTGACAGTATTGACAATATATGATATTCTATATAAGCGTCCCAATATGGGCTATTATCGGTTAAGGAGGTGACGGGAATGCGCGTGAACATCACGATGGCCTGCACCGAGTGCAAGAGAAGAAACTATATCAGTAGTAAAAACAAAAAGACTACTCCGGACCGTCTGGAGGTAAAAAAATACTGCAGCTTCTGCAAGACTCATACCGTCCATAAGGAAACCAAGTAGTCTGCGGTAATTAATCCGCTCGGAATTTGTTAAGGATGTGACTGCAATGGCTGAAAAATCCTCTGCCGGATTTGGCAGTAGAGCAAAAGGCTTCTTTAAAAGCGTATGGTCGGAATTGAAAAAAGTTCACTGGCCTAGCAAAAAGGAATTAGCTACCTTTACCGGTGTGGTTATTGTTTCCTGTGCTGCGATGGCGATTGTCATCTCCGCTTTTGACTGGGTTGTGTCTTCCCTGTTGAACCTTTTGTTGGGCTTGGCGTAAGGAGATTACGTCATGGAAAAACAATGGTACGTCATCCATACCTATGCCGGATATGAGAACAAGGTTAAGGCTAATTTGGAAAAACGTGTCGAATCCATGAATATGGAGGAGAACATTTTTCGCGTGGTTGTTCCCATGGAGAACGAGGTTGTTATCAAAGGGGGCAAACGCAAGGTTACGCCGCGTAAGGTTTACCCCGGCTATGTGCTGGTGGAAATGTACTTGAACGATGTGTCCTGGTATGTGGTGCGCAATACCCCAGGCGTTACCGGTTTTGTTGGTACCGGCGCTAAACCAGTTCCGCTACATGCGGACGAAGCTGAAAAAATTCTTAAACTTATGGGCTACATGGAAAATCGCGTTAAGGTTAACTTTGCCGAGGGCGAACAGGTCCGTATTATTGATGGTCCTTTCGAGGATTTTGCGGGCGAAGTTAAGGAAATTGATACCGATAAAGGTAAGATGAAGGTTTCCGTGTCCATGTTTGGCCGCGATACTTTGGTGGAACTTGAATTTTCTCAAGTCGAGAAGATGTAAATAGATTGCGGGCGCGAGAACTTTTCGCGCATTAGCCGCCCACTTGTGGGAGGCGCAGCCGGACTGCGCCGCAATCACCACATTTTAATTTTTAGGAGGTCACTACAATGGCTAAAAAGGTAACGGCAGTTGTTAAGCTGCAAATACCTGCAGGAAAGGCAAATCCTGCGCCGCCGGTTGGCTCTGCGTTGGGTCCGCACGGCATTAATATTATGGGTTTCTGCAAGGAATTTAATGAAAAGACCAAAGATCAGCCTGGCATGATCATTCCTGCTGAAATTACTGTCTATGAAGATCGCTCTTTCTCCTTTATTCTGAAAACACCCCCGGCTCCGGTTCTGCTCAAAAAAGCAGCTGGTCTGGAAACCGCCTCGGACAACCCGTTGAAGAAAAAGGTTGGCTCTGTTACGCGTGAACAGGTAAGAGAAATTGCTACGATGAAAATGCCTGATTTGAATGCTTCTGATATTGAATCCGCCATGCGGATGATTGAAGGTACAGCACGTAGTATGGGTATAACCATTGCCGAATAACAGTATCTGGGACAACCCGGAACAGAGATAATCATGTGGGAGGAGTTTCTGGCTCCGAAAACCACCAGGAGGGATAGAACATGCCGAAACATGGCAAGAAATATAATGAAATTGTTAAAAATAATGATTTGACACAGCAGTATGAGCCGCAGGAAGCCTTGGAAATGGTTAAGAAAAACGCTACTGCTAAGTTCGATGAGACCATTGAGCTTTCTATTCGTTTGAATCTGGACCCGCGCCAGGCAGACCAGCAAATTCGCGGCGCGGTTGTGTTGCCGGCGGGTACTGGTATCACCCGTAAGGTTCTTGTTTTTGCCAAGGGTGATAAGGCTAAAGAGGCTGAAGAAGCTGGCGCTGATTTTGTTGGCGCTGAGGATATGATTGAAAAGATTCAGAAAGAAAACTGGTTTGATTTTGACGTGGTCATTGCAACCCCAGATATGATGGGTCTGGTTGGCCGTCTGGGCCGTGTACTGGGACCTAAAGGCCTGATGCCGAATCCTAAGACCGGTACTGTGACTCCGGATGTAAAACGTGCTATTGCTGACGTTAAAGCTGGTAAAGTAGAATACCGCCTGGATAAGGCGGCAAATATTGCTTGCCGTATTGGTAAGGCTAGCTTTACGGTTGAGCAATTGATGCAAAACTACACCACGATAATTGAAACTATGATTAAAGCCAAACCCGCTGTGGCCAAGGGACAGTACATGAAGAGCGTCACTGTTAGCTCTACCATGGGCCCTGGCGTTAAAATTAATCCTGTTAAGCCTTTGGGTAGCGCAACAAAATAACGGATAATTTGGCAATTTAATAGAATGTATCTGCCGAAGACAACTGGTCCAATTGGATAAGCTTAGCGCCAGTCGAGGTGGGATTTTGCATGAACAAGTCTCTTGGTATGCGCATTTGTTTATGCTGTTATGTCCCCTGTCTTGGCAGGGGATTTTCTTTTGTTGGTAAGTTTGCTTTTGCAAATTAAGGATTTTTATTACAAAGGAGGTGCAAGTAACAAGTGGAAAAGAAACCTCAGGTTATTGAAAAGGAAAACCAGGTCGCTGAATTGCAGAAACTGTTTACAGATAATAGTGCTGTTGTGATTGCGGATTACCGTGGTATTACTGTTGCTCAGGACGTAAAGCTGCGCGCGAAAATGCGTGAGGCTGGTGTGGATTATCGTGTTGCAAAGAACACCTTGATTCGAATTGCCGCTAATAACTATGGTACTACTGAGCTGGATGCGGTTCTGGAAGGTCCAACTGCAATTGCTTTTTCTTCTGACCCTATTGCGGCTGCTAAGATTCTTGGTGATTTCATTAAGGAAAACAAAGTTGGCGTTTTTAAGGCTGGTTTGCTGGACGGGAAATATTTAGATGCTGATGGTCTGGAGGCTCTCGCTAAATTGCCGCCGCGTGAAATTCTGCTGGCGCAGATTGCTGGCTGCTTTGCTGCTCCAATGTCGGCTTTGGCCCGTGTTACCAATCTGGTTAAGGAAGCAAAAGAGGCTGCCGCTGCTGCAGAATAAACACTAACACATTCTATTTAACTTAAAAATTTTAGGAGGATATATCCATGACTAAAGTTACTGATATCATTGATATCGTAAAAGAAATGACCGTTCTGGAACTGGCTGAACTGGTCAAAGCCTTTGAAGAAGAATTTGGCGTTTCCGCTGCTGCTCCGGTAGCTGCCGTTGCCGTTGCTGGTGCTACTGATGCTGGTGCTGCTGCTGAAGAAAAAACTGATTTTGATGTTATTCTGGCTGGTTTTGGCAGCGCTAAGGTTGGCGTTATCAAAGCTGTCCGTGAAATCACCGGTCTGGGCCTGAAAGAAGCCAAGGAGCTGGTTGAAGGCGCGCCTAAGCCTGTTAAAGAAGGCGTCAACAAGGACGAAGCAGAATCCATTAAGGCCAAACTCGAAGAAGCTGGCGCTACTGTTGAAATTAAATAAGTTTCCTTATTTAAAATCCCCATCAATTTTCTTGATGGGGATTTTTTATTTTTGTTTGCTAAACATGATATAAAACGCTCCCCTGCGGAAATAAGCAGGGGAGCGTTTCTTTGGAAAAACGCACAATTATTCGTTAATACCAGTAACAACACCAGAACCAACCGTTCTGCCGCCTTCACGAATAGCAAAGCGCAGGCCTTCCTCAATAGCGATTGGAGTAATCAGCTCAATGTCCATGGTGAT
>CALXSV010000059.1 GCA_944391235.1 uncultured Clostridia bacterium
GGCTTTCGTCCAGAGCAGGCCAGACCATACCAAAGTCTGGTTCCCTTGCCGGAGGTTATCGCCGACTGTCTGGGCGTAGCCTCGTCCAGCAGCGTTAAGGTAAAACGCGAATATGAAAAAATGCTCCATACGCTCGGCCCGGAATTAAAAATTCTACGCGATCTACCATTGTCCGATATAGAGAAGGCGGCTGGTCCCTGCATGGCTGAGGCCATTCGGCGAATTCGGATGGGCGAGGTAAACCCCGTACCTGGCTATGACGGTGAATATGGTCGCATTGAGGTAATCGACCAGGCAACTATAGATCGTTTGCTGGGCCAGGACTCTCTCTTTGGCAACCTGCCCACGCAATCCCCTACTACGCCACCATCCTTCATGCTGCCAGGTATTATAGCAGAGGAAAAACAGGCAGAGCAGCCAAGCACGCAGGACGCAGAAGCATATGAATATGGCCTAAATGCGGAGCAGTGGCAGGCCGCCACCGCTAGTGAGCCATACATTGCCGTTATCGCTGGGCCGGGTACAGGTAAAACCAAAACGCTGGTATCCCGTATTGCATCTTTAATAGAGCACAGGGGCGCAAATCCCGGCAACATTGTAGCTGTAACCTTTACCAATAAAGCGGCCACGGAAATGCGGGAACGCCTAAGTGCACATTTTTCTGAGCGAAACATCGTCAAGCAGCTGCGCATAGGCACCTTTCACAGCCTATGCCTGCAACTACTGCAGGAGCAAAAACAGCAGGCTGCAATTATTAGCAGTGAAGACGCCCTGCATCTTGCTGCCGACACCATTGAGGAGCTTAAGCTAAGCATATCCCCTGCCCGATTGCTGACAGAGGTCTCGCACTATAAAAGCAATCCACAGCAAGACCTTGACGCAGATTTTCAGGAAGCCTTTTTGCTATATAATCAAAAATTACACGACTTTGAAGCTTGGGATTTTGACGATATCCTATTGCAGGCGCTGGCGCTGCAGACGCCGCCGCAGGCTGCTATCAAGCACCTGCTGGTCGATGAATTCCAGGATGGAAATACCCTACAGCACCGCCTGATTCGAAAATGGAGCGACAGCTGTGAGAGCCTGTTTGTCATCGGCGACCCAGACCAGTCGATTTACGGGTTCCGCGGAGCGTCCGCCGACTGCTTTAGTCAGCTGCGCGAGGATTATCCGCAGCTGCGGGAGATAAGCCTGCATAAGAATTACCGCTCCGCACCAGCCATTCTACAGGCGGCTCTGCCAGTGATACAGGGCAATGCGGGCCAGGCGCGTATGCTAGAGGCCCAGCGTACAGCTGGGGAGAAGGTACAGTTGCGTCATGAAGACGCCGGTTTCCATGAGGCGTTATTTGTGGTAAAGGAAATTGATGCGCTGGTTGGCGGCATAGATATGCTGCAAGCCCATAACAACATGCGCAAGCATGCTACCAGTAGCCGTAGCTATGCCTTTACTGCTATCGCTGTTCTTTACCGCACGAGGCGGCAGGCAGAGATCATAGAGCAATGCCTGCAAAAAGAGGGCATTCCCTATGTGACCAGTGGACGCGAGGATTACCTTTCTGACGCAACGGTTTTGGATACGCTGGCTTTTTTCCGCTTTATCCTCTCCCCCTCTGATATATTCTCCCTGCGGCGCTGCATGCTGTTTTGCGGCATCAGCGCACCAACTGCACAAAAGATTTTTCATGACTATGCCCAGGGCAAGCGCAATCTGGCAGCGCTGGACAAAATCTGTGCTAGCCTTGCCGAAACGGAGAGCTTCCGGCAGCTCCTCTCCTATTATGCGGGGCGCTGCCGTAAAGAAAAACCGGTTAAACTACTGGATAGCTGGATAGAAAGGCATTTCCTTGACGAAAACCCAGCCATGGAAAAGCTGCGCAACACAGCCCTGCTTTATCCCGATATGAACACGCTGCAACGTGCAGTTCTACTTGGCGAGGAGGCAGATATTGCGCGCAACGGCAGCCGCAGCTATCAGGCGGATGCAGTACGTTTAATGACTATACACGCCTCCAAAGGCCTGGAATTTCCCGTTGTCTTTCTCTGTGGTCTAAAGGATGGTTTGCTGCCCTTAAAGAACACCTATGCACAAACAGATTTATGTGAAGAACGCCGCCTGTTGTTTGTTGCTATGACGCGCGCCGCAGAGCAACTATATCTATTAACAGCAGATCCAGAATCTCCTTTTATCGCGGACATTCCCGTCGATGCGATAGAGCGCCAAGTGCAGCGTAAACCACGTATACAGGGCAAGCAACTCTCTTTATTCAATTAACCAATAGGGCTAATAAAATACGCACCTTCGTACATACTAAAGACGGAGGTGAACGACCATGCTATCTGATACAGAAATGCTGCAAAACATTTACAAAGGCGTATCCATGGGACGAGAAGGGATTCTCGATGTATTAAAAGTAGCAGAAGATGAGAAGTTCCGCCAGGCGCTCCTGCAGCAGCTAAGTGAATATGATAATCTGGCAGAATCTGCCCGCCATATGCTGCACCAGCGTGGGCACACAGAAGAAGAGCTTTCCACTATGGCTAAGCTGTCTTCCCAAGTCATGACCACAATGAAAACCATAAACGACAAATCACCATCTAAAATCGCTGAACTGATGATCAAAGGCAATACCATGGGTGTGACCCAGAGCATTAAAAATATAAACGATTATCAAAACGGTGACGAGCGGATTCTGGATTTGTCAAACAAGTTGCTGCAAACAGAGCAAAATAATATTGAGCAAATGAAGCAGTTCCTGTAAGAATCCATACGGAGAACCGCTTTTGTAAGAAATAAGTGCAGGCTTAACCAAGCCCGGCACTTTTTTCTTTACAAAAAGTAAAAAAGTATGGTAGAATAACTCGTATTTTGCCTAAATTTTTTCCAGGAGGATAAAACATTATGTGGTTTGCTTATGCTCTGGCTGCGCTATT
>CALXSV010000060.1 GCA_944391235.1 uncultured Clostridia bacterium
AGCCACTAAGTGGGCAGCGCGCTATGATAGAGCAATTGCTTGAACACTGGCGCAGCGGCTTTGGATGGCAATACAATCCCGACCGCCAACAGGCCCTCTCGCTGGTACAAACGGTGAGCAGTATAGAGGAGGCTGCGGCGGACTTACAAAGAAAACATGGAGAAAAACCGAAAATTATTGTTACAGGAGCAGCCATCGCAGAAAAAACACTGCCCTATGACGAAATGCGACAGCTCATGCACCAGCAGGGAGGGTGCTATCTACTCCTCTTTGGTACAGGCTGGGGACTGACGCAGGAAATCATTCAGGCGGCTGATTACCGCTTGCGACCCATCTACGGACGCGAGGGATATAATCATCTTTCTGTGCGCAGCGCTGCCTCCATTATTATGGATAGGCTTCTGGGGGAATAATCGCCTGCTACGCAATAAGATTATTCCCAAATATTAAATACTTGTTAAATGACTAAATAGGAATAGACAAGTCTCAACAGGTATGTTATACTCTAATTCGATAAATCGACATATATCGTAAACTTTTTGCATCTGTGCTTACACTGCGTTGTTTTCAACGCATCCACTGACGTTTCACTCCGGTGGGACGTTCACTTCAGGCAGTTCTTAACAGGAACCGTGGCCGGATCGACGGCCTGTGAAATCGTTGCTGCGGTCGGTGCTAAGTCAAGTAGCATTGGCAATCGACCAAAAACTCTTTGCGGGGGTGGCGGTTAGTCTGATGTGGGTTCGCGCAGAGCTGAATTCAGCTTACGCGGTCTTGTGCCGCAAAGGGGGATGCAAAAATGCTCAAAGAACAAAATATTATTGAGCTCAGGGATATCTGCGTCAGTTTTGACGGAGAACAGGTTTTGAATAACCTGAATTTATCTATTCGGAATGGCGAGTTTGTTACCCTACTGGGCCGCTCGGGCTGCGGTAAAACAACAACACTTCGCATCATCGCCGGATTTCTGGAACCGGACGCGGGAGATATCCTTTTCGACTCGAACAGGATGAATGGTGTTCCGCCGTATGAACGGCCGGTGAACACCATTTTTCAGCGCTATGCCCTGTTTCCTCACTATAATGTGTACGACAATATCGCCTTTGGGCCGCGCGTACGCAAGGTGCCGGAAAAGGAAATCAAACAGCAGGTAACAGAGATGCTAAAGTTTGTTAACCTGCAAGGTTTTGAAAAACGCAGTGTAAACCTTCTTTCCGGCGGACAGCAGCAGCGTGTAGCCATTGCGCGCGCCCTGATTAACCGGCCGCAGGTATTACTCCTAGACGAACCGCTGGCAGCGCTAGATCTGAAGCTGCGCAAGGATATGCAAAACGAGCTGCGCAATCTGCAAAGGCAATTGGGTATTACCTTTATCTACGTAACACACGATCAAGAAGAAGCCCTGTCCATGTCCGATACAGTGGTGGTCATGAACGAGGGCCGGGTAGAGCAAATCGGAACACCATTGGAAATTTACAATGAGCCCATCAATGCTTTTGTTGCAGATTTTATTGGTGAAGCTAATATTCTTGACGGCACCATGAATAACGACTACCGGGTTAATTTTTCCGGACACGATTTCCAATGCCTGGATAAGGGATTTAAACCCGGCGAAGAGGTAGATATTGTGGTACGGCCGGAGGATGTAGACATTGTTCCTCCAGAAGAGGGGATGCTAATCGGCGAGGTAACCTCCGTTACCTTCCGCGGCGTGCTTTTTGAAATCATTGTGGATATCGGTGGTTTCAAATGGATGATTCAGACAACGGATTATCATGAAACCGGACATCGGGTGGGCCTTTCCGTGTTACCGGATGCCATACATGTTATGCGCAAATCAAAGTACTCCGGGTTATATGGCGATTTCAGCTCCTATAGCGATGAAATAGACCAACTGAGCGAACTGACGGAGGATGAGTAATGAAGCATACAAATCGCCGCAGTCTGCGCACCGGACTCCTTAACGGACCATATCTGCTATGGTCAGCGATCTTTATCGTTGTTCCACTCTTTATGATCGCCTACTATGCCTTTACAGATAGCAGTGGTGCTTTCACCTGGGAAAACATCCGGATGTTAACTCTGTATAAGGAAACATTTGCCATTTCCCTATGGTACTCTCTGCTTGCCACGGTTATCACCTTTATCATTTCTTTTCCCTTTGCCTATTTTATGAGCCGCCGCAGCGCCTCCGCACAGCGTATGATGACGCTACTAATCATGCTGCCTATGTGGATGAACCTGCTTATCCGTACCTATTCCTGGATGAACATTCTGGAGCGCAACGGCATCATCAATAACATACTGGGGTTGATTGGCTTAGAGCCCTTAAAAATGATTGGTACTGGCGGTGCGGTTGTTCTAGGCATGGTATACAATTATATCCCTTACATGATTATCCCCATATACACCATTTTAGTCAAAATGGACCCCGCTCTCTTGGAGGCGGCCGAAGATCTGGGCGCCAGCTTCCTGGTAAAACTGCGGCGAATCATTCTGCCGCTGTCTCTGCCAGGTATCCTGTCCGGTATTATTATGGTATTTGTGCCCTCCATCAGCACCTTCTATATTTCTCAGAAGCTGGGGGGCGGCAAAATCATGCTCATTGGCGATGTAATTGATCGGCAAATACAAACCGCCTACAATTATAACCTAGGTGCCTCCTTATCACTGGTTTTAATGGTGTTCATTCTGCTTTCCATGGCGCTGCTTAACCGTGCAGGCAAGGATGATAATGAGGATGAGGGGGTGATGCTGATATGAAGGCAACAGAAAGAATCCTGAACATTCTCATATTCACCTTTTTATACGCGCCGCTGTTGGTTATGGTCGTTTTTTCCTTCAATGCCTCCAAAAGCACGGCTGTGCTAAGCGGCTTCTCTTTCTACTGGTACAAGGAGTTGTTTGCCAGCAGCGATACCATCACAGCCTTACAAAATACGCTGATTCTGGCTGTGGCGTCTGCTACCATCGCCACCGTATTGGGGCTGATCGCAGCAGTGGGAATTTTCCGGATGCGCTCCAAACCTCTGCGCAATACAGTCATGACCATAACAGATATTCCGATGATGAATCCGGATATCGTCACAGGTGTATCGCTGATGCTACTCTTTGTGTTTATCGGTCGCTTGTTGGGCTTAGCAAATTCTCTTAGCTTTATAACCCTACTGATAGCCCACATCACCTTTAATCTGCCTTATGCAATTTTAAATATTTTACCCAAGCTGAGGCAAACCGACCGTAACCTGTCCTATGCGGCCATGGATTTGGGCTGTACACCGGTAAAAGCCTTTTTTAAAGTAACCATGCCAGCTATACGTCCAGGCGTACTGGCGGCTTGGCTAATGGGTTTTACCCTCTCTTTAGATGACTTTGTTATCAGCTATTACACCAACGGCGCAAGCTTTCAGACCCTGCCACTGAAGATTTTTGCCATGACAAAAAAAACAGTCAAGCCGGATATGTACGCTTTGTCAAGCCTGATCTTCATCACCATTCTTGTACTGCTGATATTAGTCAACATCCTCCAGTCGAAATCCCAAAAGGATAATAATAGAACACTAAAAAAGGAGTAATACGAACGAATGAAAAAAACACTTTTCCCGCTGCTTCTTGTCACCATGCTGGCTCTGGTCATGCTCTGTTCTTCCTGTGGCAGCGAGCCAACAGAAGAAGAAGTCGTCTTTGACCCAGAAGCCCTTACCGGTACCTACAGCCGGGAATACGAAGGCACGTCCATCAATGTCTTCAACTGGGGCGAATATATTTCTGATGGCACGGAAGGCACTCTGGATGTAAACGCAGCTTTTGAGGAGCTGACCGGCATTAAGGTGAACTATACCAATTATGAGAGCAATGAAGCCATGTACACCAAAATGAAAAGCGGTGCTGTCAGTTATGATATTGTCATTCCTTCCGATTACATGATTCAACGCATGATTAGCGAAGGAATGCTGCAAAAACTCGATTTCTCCAAAATCGATAACTATGAGAACGTACTACCGGAATATCGCGGACTGTACTTTGACCCGGAAGACGCCTATTCCGTTCCCTATACGGTTGGTATGACCGGTCTGATTTACAACACCACAATGGTAGAAGAGACGCCTACCAGCTGGGGTATTATGTGGGATGAGCGTTATGCGGATGATATTCTCACTTTTAACAACTCGCGCGATGCATTCTCCCTGGCACAGTTGCTGCTCGGGCAGGACGTAAACAGTACCAATATCGCCGACTGGGATGCTGCTGCGGATAAGTTAAAAGAACAGAATGCTGTGTTACAGGCCCGTGTTATGGATGAGGTATTCAACAAAATGGAAGCGGGCAACGCTGCCATTGCCGCCTACTATGCGGGAGATTATCTCATCATGGTAGAAGAAAATGAGGATTTGGCCTTTGTGTATCCGGAAGAAGGAACCGTCTTCTTCGTAGACAGCATTTGCATTCCTTCCAATGCGCAGAATTATGAAGCTGCCCTGATGTACATTAACTTTTTGTTGGAAACGCAGATTGCCACTGCCAATGCAGAGGCTATTGCCTATGCCAGTCCCTTGATTAACGTACGAGAAAATGAAGACTACTATTATTATCAGAACGAAGTCCTGTACCCAACAGAAATGCCAGAGTTGCAGTATTTTACAGATTTGCCAGTGGATGTGCGTACCTATTATGAAAACCTGTGGGAAGAAATCCTGCGCGAATCCGAGTAAAACAAATTTATCCGGGGCGGCCAATCGCCCCGGTATGTTTTTATGTACCCCAAAACAGATAACCGATAAAGGAGGAATTCAAATGGCAGCTACTATAGAGGAGCTGAATCAACTACGTGAGATAATTCAAGACGCACAAAATATCGTCTTTTTTGGCGGAGCTGGTGTGTCAACCGAAAGCAATATCCCTGACTTTCGCAGCGAAGACGGCCTGTTTCATGCCATCAACAAATACGACTATCCTCCGGAAACCATTGTCTCTCATAGCTTTTTTGAGCGCCATCCAGACATCTTTTTCAAGTATCACCTCAATGACTTCATCTTCCCCAATGCACAACCCAATGCAGCACACTATGCTCTGGCCAAACTGGAGCAACAGGGCAAGTTATCTGCTGTGATTACCCAGAATGTGGATGGACTGCACCAGAAAGCAGGTAGCAAAAATGTTTTAGAGCTGCATGGCTCTGTTCACCGCAATTACTGCCTAAACTGTGGCTTAAAGTATGATTTGGACTTTATGCTCTCGCACCTACACGAGGATGGCAGTGTAGATATTCCGCATTGCCGGGACTGTGGCAGTATTGTACGCCCGGATGTAGTGCTTTATGAGGAGGGCTTGGACATGGGTACACTGATGGCTGCCCAGCAGGCTATTGAAGATGCGGATGTGATGATTGTAGGCGGTACATCCCTAGTTGTCTACCCTGCTGCGGGATTGCTGCAATACTTCCATGGCAATAAGCTTGTACTAATTAATAAGGGAGATACCGGCTATGATCATCGGGCCGATCTGCTTATTCGCGACAGCATTGGCAAGGTGCTGAAATATGCGGTTGAGTAAGCAGCAAAATCCCAGCAAACCTGTGCAAATATATATTGACAAGCGGGCAGGATATAAGATACAATTATGAAAGATATGTTGTTAATTTCCATTCACTAAAAGTATCACTTGCATTATCTTGAGGAGGAAAAAACACCAATGGCAAAACAGAAATTTGAGAGAACAAAGCCACACGTAAACGTGGGAACAATTGGACACGTGGACCATGGTAAAACAACGCTGACAGCAGCGATAACGCTGTGCCTGAGCAAGGCAGGCGGCGCA
>CALXSV010000061.1 GCA_944391235.1 uncultured Clostridia bacterium
CTGCTTTGGCCTGGATACCAATGGGCTCCGCTTATATAACAAGGGCATTGCTATGGCGGAACTGGCAATAGCGGAGCGCTTTATACGCGAGCCCCGGCAAACAAAAGCCAGAAGCCTAAACATCCTCGGGCTAACGCCACTGGATTTTTCTCTCAACGCCAACGCCACACAACTACCGCATCTGCTGAAAAGCTGGGGCTATTCCCTGATTGCGCCCTTTGATATGGGCAATACGCTGGAGCAAACTGCCCAGGCTGGGGAAGCGCAAGTCAATCTTGTGGTTTCTCAGGCAGGCTTGGCGCTTGCGCAATACCTGGAGTCACGCTATCATATTCCCTATGTGGCCGGTCTGCCTATGGGCAGCCCTGGTGCGCAGGTACTAAGAATCGCCCTGCAACAGACTATGCAGGACGGAATAAGCCGCATTATAGGCAAAAACAGCAGTGGGCAAAGAATCCTCTTTATTGGTGAGCAACTGCAGGGCAATGCCTGGCGAGCTGCTTATGCGCAAAAAACCGGGCGGACAGATGTATGTATAGCCTGCCTGTATGGCTGTGATGAGCAGTTGGCAGCCCCCGGAGATCTGGACGTGCAGGAAGAAGAGCAAATTATGCAGCTACTAAATAGCGGACAGCATGAAATTATTATCACAGACCCCCTCCTTCAGCCCTGCATAAAGGCAGCGCACACTGTACAATTTCACGCATTTCCGCACATTGGGCTATCCAGTAAGCTATATTGGGATGCCGTACCCGTTTTTTATAGCACAGCTATGGATGAACTACTGGAGTGCTGCGGCTCGTAATATGCGAACCTACTTTCTATAAATGGCCCCAACGATTAAGATAAATACCCTTGCATAAGCTAAGCAAAGAGAAAGCACTGCTACACAATGCTTTCTCTTTTTTTGCTCGGTGTGTCTACACAAGTCTGCCGTTCGTTCTATTCCTCACCCCGGTAAAACACCTACCTGTTTCTGTGATGATACCGGTTTATAAATCAATTTCTAAACGATCGCTGTAATCTCGCTGCACTTGCGACTGGTCTTACTCGCAAGGTTCCCTTTGCTATGATTGCCCAATATATTACAGAACAAACCTAAAAGACGCTGGCCAGAGCAACTCCACAAAAAAGCAGTTACATATCAAGACGACCCAGGTTCTGCCCGCATATGCAGCGAGAGGACCTGGGTCGTCTTGATAAAACAGGAGAAAGAAGTGTCTGTGATTTCACTATAGGAAGCGCGATCTTTGCCCGTATGGCAAAAACCGGCATGCTCGTAAAGAACATAGCAGCCCAATATGGGCAGCCAAGCGCCTTTCTTGGGCTGCTGTGGCAAGGAGAGGCGCAACGGCGCTTTATCCCGACCCATTGGAATAAACGGAGACAAAGGGCCGTTGCGTACGAAAATGGGGCAATCTATTATGACCTGCAACTGCAAAATACAGCAAACAGGGAAAAAGCCAGTAGGACCGAACAACTGGTGCCCCCTTGCCTTTTAGAAGGCAAAGCGGCAATTAAAAATTAATTGTTATCACGGTTTTACCCATTTCCCGGAGACGCTCACAAAGCAGCTTAACCGCTGTTTGTCGCGAACGAACACCCACCTGTTTAAAAATAAGCGCAGAATGTGCGTCATTGATAGCCCGCCCATAAAGGAAGGTAATAATATCTGCTTCCAGCAGCATCTTACACAGGCGTTGTACGATAGAGGGCTCCTCGCCCATCTCCTCCTTCAGAGAAGGGTGCTCGGCCATTTCATCCATGATATTATACACTTGATTGAGCATAATAGCGCCTTCCGTAACCAGATCAATGCCCTCAATATGATATTCAGGCGGAGCGCCATAAGCAGCATCTTTGCCAACATACTCGGCCTTACGACCCAGCTGACGGGAAAAAATATCCATTGTTGTGGAACCGCAAATCACATGCAGACCCGGTGCATCCATAAAGCGTTGGACAAATTCTGCATCCTTCTGCTTGACACTGGGGGGGCCAGTGGCAATGACCAGTTCACGTGCCTCTCTGGCCCGCAGCAGGGCCATAGTGGTATCATCCGCATAACGGCCGCCGGAAATATCTCGCGTCATCTCTGCGGTCTTTTCCAGTACCTGATGAATGTTGCGTGTTAAACGCAGTTGTGAGGAGAGGTATTCCGCAGTCCCCTGCTCCCCCAGACCAAAGCGATACCCCAAGCCAAGACCAGCCTGCGTAACTCCGTCTGAGCAAACAAAAATAGCATCAGAAAGCTCCAATGTCCCAAAGGTTTCGCCGATCATTTCATAACCGGCAGTTAAAAAACGTGGCTCCAGCACCGTGGCCCTGTGATCCCGAATCAAAATCGGTTTGGGCGCCTCGTAGGAATATACAGTAAAGTTACCGTCCACAAAAACCTTAATAGCAGAAAAAGCAGCAAAAGGAATGGCCTCTGTACGGGCTCGATGCATGGAATCTGCAACCATACAGCAGGCATCCTTAAAAGGAATATCCGAGCGAAACAGCTCCATCAATCGCTCAGCACAGGTTATGGCGGCAATATTTGCATATACGCCAGAACCCACGCCATCGCATAATACCAGAACTGTGCCTTCCATTGTACGCTCGCAGCGGCAGGTATCCCCGCATACAGGATAATTTTCCTTATTATTCTGATGGATTATGCTTTCAAAATACTTCAAGGCAAAACCCTCCCGCTATTGTTCACTTTCCCCATACAGCTCCATCAGCTTTCTCAACATTTCCTCATTCTGTGCTGTACTTTTGCCCAGATAATGCGCCATTTCCTGCGAGAAGCGAATCTGATGATCAAGTAGCTCTTGTGCATGCTCAATGGTTTGCCGCTTAATTAAATCGAACTGATTGGTGTTAAATTTAACGCCGGAAATGTCCGTATACATTCCCACATACTGGTCTTCCTCAGGTAGGCGGTAAAGGATTTCATGATACTTTTTACCGTATTTGGTACGAATGGCTTCAAAGGTATCCACTGCGCCTACAGCCAGCTTTTCAAAGCCATCCGCATTAATCAGGTAAGAAATTCTCCGGCCCAAAATCTGGTTGCTGCACATAAACAGCTTCTGGAAGGCCTCGTTCATATGAATCATATTTAACTCGCTATCCAGGATAACCACCCCATTGGGGCTGGATTCAATAATTTTATCTGTGCGCTGCTGCGCCAACCGACGCATATGAGGAATGCACATCTCTGGCTCAGCCATACCTCGCACCACGGCGATTGCCTTTTCCCGGCAAGAGCTATAGCCGCAGGCGCCACAGTTAAGACGCAAGTCCGGATTGCTTTTACCGGTACTCTCATATACCTTATTAATGGCCTCTTCATCAACAGGAGACTCATCCACAACATCTTCGGTGCGGAAATGGCTGGAAAAATCTACATCCTCATAGGTGGAAGCATCGGGCATACCCACCGCCTTTTTGGCATAGGAAATTACACTGTTCTTCAACTGAAAAACGTTAAGCTCTTCCTCTCCCTCATGGAAACACGGGCCATTGATGCAGCCATTCTCACAAAACAGCGGCTCTACAATATCATAGCCCCAATCCTGAGGGGGAATATCCAGTAGCCGGATAACATTCTCTGCGCCGCTGACATGCAGCACGGACAGCTCGGTGTTATCACAATCAATGTGGCAGGTTTTCAGCATACCCCCCTGAATGGGAAAGAGGCGGGCACGAGAAAGGTCGCCAAAACTTTCAAAGCCGCTTTCCGGGCAGGTAGCCAAATCAATGCCTTCTTCCGCAAACCAGCCTTCCAACTCCTCAAAGGTCAAAACTGCATCAATGGCATTACGGTTTTCCGGGCGTAGGGCCTCCTGCTTTTTGGCCACGCAAGGACCGATAAAGACCACCTTACAATCCTCACCGTAGCGTTTTTTAAGCATACGGCCATGCATCACCATCGGCGAGGTAACAGGAATCATCATTTCAATATACTCGGGCCGGTATTTTTCAATATAATTGACCACACTGGGGCAAGCCGTACAGATGCTGGCAACATTCTTCTTTTCTACCGAGCGGATGCTAACTTGCTCCGCGCCCTCTGCTGTTTCACTGACATGGGAGAAACCCAGCATACGTAAGGCTGCCGGCAGACGCAGCGCCTTCCAGCCGTCAAATAGGGCGGCAAAGGAGGGCGCCACGCTGGCCACCACGGTATCGCCAGCCTGCAACATATCCTTCACAGTATCCAGCTCCGAAACCGTAACCTTAGCCTGCTTAGGACATTCGCGTACGCAGGTGCCACAGTGTACGCACAGCTCATCCACGATATGGGCCTGTGCATTTGATATTTTAATCGCTTTTACCGGACAGGCACGAACGCAGCGATAACAATCGCGGCAATTTGATAAGATCGTTTCTACCGCGTTGCGAAAAATCTGTCCTTCCTGATTTACAATTTGGCTGTCCATGCCTGTCACCTTCCATTTACATTTTAGATATGTTTTTTGATTTCAGACAAGGCCATATCAAAGGTGCAATGCTCAATGGTATGTCCGTTGATGGAAACCACCGGACCCTTTTTGCAGCGCTCCGTGCAGAAATTGGCCTTAAAATCAGTTACTGCATCCAAATCGTTCTCCTGGATATACTGTCTCAATTTGATGTACAAATCCTGGGCACCGCGCAGGAAGCAACTGGTGCCAAAGCAGACCTTGATTTCCAGCTTGCTCTCCCCGGCTGTTGCTTTATTCAAAGAGATATCCTCTTTTTCAATGCGCTTTCTGTTATTATATTCGGTATGGAAAAGCGCATGCGCTTTATGTGGGTCAAGATCCTCATTATAAATCTTTTGCAGATAGGGATTTTCCTGTGAGGAATGGAACTGTAACATACGGTCATTATCGTACAGGCCCTTGGAACGCTCCTCATTGGCGTGCTTATCTTCATTCACCGGCTGACCGCCACCATTGATGCAGCCACCGCAGCAAGCCATAACCTCAATCAAATCATAATGCTCTTCCCCATTGCGTACTTTGTCCAGCAGCCGTCTGGCATTGGCCAGGCCACTGACAACAGCCAACTTAAGGGTAATATCGCCCACAGAAACTTCTGTAACCTTAACGCCGGCATTTTCACGCAGTCTTTCAACGGAAAGCTTGCCGCTATGGTTCAGCACGCTGGCTGCATAACGCAGGACAGCCTCGCTAACGCCGCCGGAGGTACCAAAGATAACGCCAGCACCGGTGTTAAGGCCAAAGGGCATATCAAAGGAGCCTGGATCAATGCGTTTAAAGTCAATACCCTGCTCCTTAATCATCAGGGACAGCTCCTGTGTAGTAAGAACATAATCGACATCCGGATTGTTGTCCACGGCAAATTCCGGACGTTTGGCCTCGAATTTTTTCGCAGTGCAGGGCATAATGGAAACGACAACCAAGTCTTCCCGCTTAATCCCCAGAGATTTGGTCAACTGATCCTTGCACAGCGCACCAAACATTTGCTGTGGGGAACGGCAGCTGGACAGGTTATCCAGCATATCCGGATAATACTGCTCGGCAAACTTTACCCAAGCTGGGCAGCAGGAGGTAAACTGCGGCAAATTTTTATTGTTGTTGTAGCGCTCCAGGAATTCATTCCCCTCTTCCACTACGGTAAAATCTGCACCAAAGGAGGTATCGAAAACCTTGTCAAAGCCCATCATGCGTAAAGCAGAGACAATCTGTCCAGTAGTTGTAGCACCTGGCTTAAAGCCAAAGTATTCGCCCAGCGCAACACGTACGGCAGGCGCAATCTGAGCCACCACGGTTTTGGATTTATCATTAATCGCTGTCCAGACCTCGTTAATATGGAATTTAGGAGTCAACGCGCCTACCGGGCAAACCTTTACGCACTGACCACAGTTCACACATTCTACCTCGCCCAACTTCTTATTAAAGCAGGCCACAACCTCAGCCTCAGAGCCGCGGTTGGCAAAATCCAGCACGCCAACGGACTGCACCTCATTACAGACACGAACACAGTCGCCGCACAGCACGCACTTACTAGGATCACGCACAATGGC
>CALXSV010000062.1 GCA_944391235.1 uncultured Clostridia bacterium
ATCTCCCGCGTTAAGTCCAGCAAGTCCAGATACTCCTTGATCTCCGCCGCGTGAACATCGTCCAGCGCCACGGTCTGTTCCGCCCTGTTGCGGATCTCCAGCAGCTTCCGCAGGCTGTCGGTGACAAGCGCAAGGTCGATGCGGTCGAGGATGTCCGTCGGGTTCTTCCGATCCCGGCGCAGATTGCTGGCGGAAATGCCAAGGTCGTGGGACTTCCAATCCTGCGACAGCACCTCCAGCGTAAAGCGGTGGTTGATGTCCTCCACGACCCGGTTGATGGCGCTGGTCAGCTCGCCCTTCTCGTATAAATCCCGCAGATGGCGAAAATGTCCCTCATACTGATAGCAGCGCAGAGAGTGCTGGATGTTGCGGGCAATGGCGGTGTCCACATATTCGTCGGTGCTTTTCTTGCTGGCAAACGTGGAGGTCTCGTTGTAGTGGACGCCGCCGAGACTCATGGTGCCGCCGTAGCGGATATACTCGTCGATGCCGTGAACGCCGAGGACAGATTCAAACTCCCGGTAAGGGATGAATGTGGTGTGCAGCAGGATGCAGCGGTCGTAAAGCTGCTCGTCCTCGGTAAAGAGGAAGCCCAGCGAGTCCGTGCCGGAGAGCACGATCTTCATGCCGCAGGCTGCAAACACGTCAGAAAACAGCGCTGCGCCCTCGATGAAATCCTCCATCAGCGTCACCTCGTCGAGGAACACATAGCGAAAGCCCTGCGCTTCCAATGCCTTGAGGTCGCGGTTTACGTCTGCCAGCGTGTCTTTTGCGGTGATCTGAATAAACGCTGCCTTGGCAAGCTCTGCGTCGCTCATCTCCGCAAAAATCTGGCGGATCATGGTGGTTTTTCCCGTCCGGCGCAGACCGTAGAGGATGAATACTTTGTCCTGCGGCTCGCCGTAGACAAAATCGTGCAGCTGCCGGAAGCACTCGCGCCTGCGATAGCCACGGACAGGTGCCGCAAAAGACCGCAGCGCCTCGCCGGTGCGGACATTGGTGGTAAACGCGGAGGCATCCATAGATTTTCCCTTGGGCAGCTGCTTTTTCAGCGCCTTCAGCTCCTGCTCCAGTTCCTTCCGCCGTTCAATCTGCGCACGAAAATTCTCCAATTCGTCAGCAGGAATATACTTCTCACGCCGCTTCTTGTTCTCC
Organism: uncultured Clostridia bacterium; assembly: GCA_944391235.1. Taxonomy (GTDB): domain Bacteria; phylum Bacillota; class Dehalobacteriia; order UBA4068; family UBA4068; genus CALXSV01. Next base: position 1,156 of record CALXSV010000062.1, read on the forward strand.
GTCCAACGGTGGTAGAAGTACTCCTTGCCGTTGACGGTTTTCTTCGTGACAGAGCCTGCGGGCAAAGCAGAAATCTGCTGTTCCAGCTCCGCCGCCCGTGCTTGCATTTCAGATAACTCCATAGCGCACCTCCTGTGAGATACTATTCTATGCAAAATTATACCCCATTATACCCTCAAAATCAAGGGTATAATGGGGTATAATCGAGTTTTTGCTTTGAGCTGTAGGGCTATGGATATCTAAATCCTGCGTTGTCAACTAATTGTTAGTCGTTATTCACGCTCTCATATTTTACTCATTTAACACCTGCCCCACTATCTCAATAATATCTTGGCCGTAAAGAGTTATCTTAGCTTCCACTCATGAGAAGATACATGAAATGTCGCTTGTCCTAGGGCATAGGTTGAGGCTTTCACCTCTATGAGCAATGCGTCTAAGCAGTCTTTGTTAACTTGTGATTTCACATCATATCCAGCTAAATTACTATCAATGGACATCCACACGGGATCGCAATTTGTGCGATTTCTTTCGTATTTGATCGTATTGCGTTCGCCAATCCGCCCGGTTTCAGTTCTGACGTGTTGGCTATGTGTTCTGATTTGAAGCGCAACCGTGTCCCACCAAGTGATAATTCTTGGATCAAACTGTTCAGAGAGCAGACCTGCATCCACAAAACACGCTGTTTCATCCTTGGACATAAAGATTGCAGCCTCGCGCCTACCATAAGGAATGCGATTCGCCCATATGGGGGAAACTTTTAATACATAGTCCTTAAGCATTTGCCTTTTCATGTCAATAAGCATGCCCTGTGCATATAGCCGTAGAAGGCCATCTCCGCGTTCGGTCAAGGTCAATGTACTTTCATTTTCAGATACCCACCCACAACTGCAAGAAAAAGAAAAGACATCCTCAGCGCTTATAGAGGCTATCCTAGAATATGCCAGTTCAGATAAAGATGAAAAATTATAGGTTTCTATACGATCAAGTAAAGTAATCGCCGAGGTCAAAACATTCATAGATAATCTAATCATTTTGGCCCCCACTAAAGAAATAATCTATAACTGCTTTTGCATCCTCTCCGGTTACAGCGCTTTCCACGCGGCTTTATCGGAGGAATCATTTGAAATATTAACCTGTTCGGTATATGCCAAATAATCAATCCGAATATCCATATCACTTAATCCAATCTCTAAGTGCGGCACAGGCTCCTTCAATATTATTGAGTTGCTTTCCTACGCCCTCTTTGTTCATCGTATCATCCAAGTTAGATACAGCGTTTGTCAAATAAAACGGACATCGGAAACCTCAACCGAGAAATCCGAAAGACCAACAGCATTATGCAGTCTATCAAGCAGACCATTGCTAATCTCCGTGACTGGCTCGTTGAACTTAAAGAATGTTGGAAGGAACTTTCTGCTGAACAAGCTGAACCGAAATCCCCTATGCTTCCAGCAGTGCTGATGAAGTATCTTGACATTCGCAAAGCTGAACGAAGCGAATGGACACCTCACGGACGAAGCAAAGCAGCTTCACAGGATTTGAAGAAAGTGACAGAAGCCATCGGCTATCTGAAACGCCAAGGACTTCATACCGTGGAAGATTTGGAAGCCCACATTGAGAAATCCGGCAAGGATGCCGCAGATCTCCGTGGGCAGATGCGAGTAAAGGAAAAGAGAGTTAAGACGATTGACAGTCCCCTAACGAGGTGCGGCTGATGCGGGAAGCGCTTCTTGCTTTTCGCAACAAGCTTCTTTCTGCCGGAAAGCCAACAGAGGATGTGAACGAGCTGATTATCAAGGTGATGAAATGAGGTAGAGAAATTTCATGCCTTCTCCCAAGAATACCCGAGACTTTTCGAGATTTGTTGTAAAAAATTGAACTTCTATCTTGACAACTATATAATCAGGAGTATAATGATATAATTTATGCTAGATCATAAATGGACGGCGTGGGAGAAAAAGGAGAATGTTATGGCCTATGAAATTGTTTGTGAATCCGAATCGAAGCGATATCGTTCCGATTGCGCCTCTGTTCTGACTAAGACTTGTGAGATACTAAAGAGCAAGAATATTATTGCTCAGTTTTCGCTTGTCGGAAGCGGTGCAAAAAACTTGATAACAAGGAATGGAAATGGACCTTACGATCTTGACTACAACCTCGTTGTCATAAAAGCGGACGAAAGATATTGGAAAGACTTACGGCTACTAAAAGATACAGTTCGGAATGCGCTTAATAAGGCTGAGAGAAAGGATTCCTTTTCGGATGCTATGGATTCAAGATCCTGCTTAACCACGCTTTTACATTTCAATGATTCGCCAAATGTTGAATTCAGCTTCGATGTTGCAATTCTAACTAAAAATCGCAACGGAGATTATATGAGACTCATTCATAATAAAAACGCTTTCTGTTTTGGCTACGATCAATACACATGGAATGAAGTCCCAAAATCTCACGATGTAAAGGAAAAAGTCGATGCAATAAAAGCAGAGGGACTATGGCAAGAGGCCAGAGATAGGTATGTTGAGTTGAAGAACATGTATCTTTCTCGCCAAGACAACACACATCCTTCTTTTATCGTATATGTTGAAGCGGTCAACGAAATCTATTACAAATACTTCAGATAAGGAGATATTCTGATGGGAAAACATTTTTTTGACTTTGAAGACGGAGATCTTGCTTTTTCGATTTCAGATAATATGGCAATGGATTCTGACGGTGACCTTATGATGAGAATGGGTAACAATATGGCAATGGATATGGATACCGGTGATATTCACATGATCTCATCTTGGCCAAACGACGATGATGAAGATGAATAACTAACCATATTGCACATCTGAAAGAACAATGAAGCCTCCGTATTATTGTGGCCATCGCAAGAATACGGAGGCTTTTTATGGTATTCAAAGACACAACAGAAAGGAACGCAATGAATTACTATATTTCTGATCTGCATATCGGGCATGAAAATATTCTGCGGTTTGATAACAGACCGTTTGCGGATGTCAATGAGATGAATAACAAGCTCATAGAAAACTGGAACGCCAGAGTTCACAGTAACGATACGGTATACATCCTTGGCGATTTCATCTGGGCAAAGGAAAGCGAGTGGCCGTCCATTGTCGGTTCGCTTGGCGGCAACAAGGTGCTGATATGGGGCAATCACGATCCCAAGCAATTCAGCGCTGCCACAAAGCGTATGTTCCAAGAAATTACGGACTTGAAGGAAATCAAGGACAGCGGCAAGCATGTTGTGATGTGCCATTATCCGATCCCATTCTTCCGTGCAGGTTTTGCCCCAACTGCGTTTATGCTCTACGGTCATGTCCATCAGACGATTGAATACGAGTATATCGCAAAGCTCCGCTGTGAGGTAAAGGCAAATTCCACCGGTTACGGCACGCCGAACGGTAACTTCATCAATGTCGGTTGCATGATGCCGTATATGGATTACACGCCGAGAACACTGGATGAGATTATAGAAGGAGATGCAAGGTGCCATGAAGAAAATCCCGACGCTCTTTGAGCGGGTATTTGACAACCATCATAAAGTCGGAATTAACAACAAGGTTCATCCCGGCATGGAATGGGTTCTTGGTGGCGAGGGAACTGCAACCGAAAAAATCGACGGCAGCTGCTGCGCGGTGATAGACGGAGTCTTCTATAAAAGATACGATGCAAAACGCGGCAAGACACCACCAGCGAATGCGATTCCCTGCTGCGATCCGGACCCCATAACCGGCCACTGACCACATTGGATTCCCGTGGACGAGAGCGACAAGAGCAATGTCTGGTTCATGGAAGCCTATCGCAATGCCGGCTGCCCTACGGAGGAAGGCACTTACGAAGCAATCGGTCCGCATTTCCGCGCAAACCCATACGGACTTGAAAAAGATGTGATTGAGAAGCACGGCATTCGCGTTTTGCCAGATGTACCGAGAAATTTCGAGGGAATTCGTGATTACCTTGAGAAGCACAACATCGAGGGCATCGTATTTTGGAATGACGGACAGCCGCAGTGCAAGATTAAGCGCAGCGATTTCGGGTTCCCATGGGAGAATGACAAGCACCGTCTGCTTAGCCGCCTGATTTGAAATCGGGCGGCTTTTGCGTGAATGGTAAAAGCCTGTGCAGACACGCATAATCGCTGCTCATATAGGCTAAAATACAAGTGCATCGTATTTTAGCCAAAAAACTATTGATTTTTCCTCTCTCTTAGGCTATAATAAAGGTGCATCGTATTTTGGCCTAAAGGAGGCAGGGCAATGTATATTGAGAGACAGCTTGAAAAGAAGTTTATTGCAATCAATGAAGAGTATGCCTGTGTGCTGCTGACCGGCCCGCGTCAGGTCGGAAAGTCCACCATGCTGCGGCATCTGATGGAGGGGACGGCACGAGCCGAGGTTTCGCTGGACGATTTGGAGGAGCGCAGGCTTGCCAAAACCGATCCTGCCATGTTTCTGAAGCTGCACCCCGCGCCGGTTCTCATCGATGAGGTTCAGTATGCGCCGGAGCTGTTTTCGTATATCAAGATCGCTGTGGATAACGGTGCTGCTCCCGGCTCCTATTGGCTGACCGGTTCCCAGGCGTATCGGCTGATGGAGCTTGCGCAGGAGTCGCTGGCTGGACGAACCGCCATTCTTCATATGTCGGCACTGTCACAGTCGGAGCTTTGCGGCGCAGTGGAGGTTTCACACTTTTCGCTGGAGCTTGACGAATTGCAGAAGCGCAAGGCGTTGCTTTCCCCAGCCACACCGAATGAGATCTATCAAAGGATTTGGGACGGCGCACTCCCCGGCCACAGGAGCGGCAAGTATAAAGACCGGGATGTGTTTTACAGTAGCTATATTCAGACCTATATCGACCGGGATGTGTCCACCGATATTCCCGGTGTGGATAAGGTGATGTTTGCCGACTTCATTCGTGCTGCCGCCTGCAGGAGCGGCCAGATGCTGAACCTGCATGACATCGCCGGAGATGTGGGCGTCAGTGATGATACCGCAAAGCGCTGGATGAAGGAGCTTGAAAAATCGGGGATCGTGTTCTTCCTGCACCCCTACTCCAACAACCTTTTGAAGCGGACGATCAAAACGCCGAAGATGTATTTCTTCGATACAGGGCTGGTCAGCTATCTGACTCGGTACTCAAGCCCCGAAATTTTGATGAATGGCGCAATCAACGGAGCCATCTTAGAAAACTATGTTGTGATGGAAATTATAAAAACCTACAGCAACAGTGCGCAGGACTGTCTGCTGCATTATTACCGGGACAAGAACAGCAACGAGATCGATCTGATTATGGAGAGCGACGGTCAGCTGCATCCCATCGAAATTAAAAAAAGCATCAACCCGCCCACGCAAATTACAGGTGCTTTCAAACTGCTCGATAAGGCCTCCGTACCGAGAGGAACAGGCGCGATCATCTGCCTTCGGGAGACATTGAGCGCAATCGACAGCAACACATACATTGTCCCCGTGTGGATGATCTGATTTCGTGCCAAAAACAAATATTCTATACACAGCCGCTTGGTTTCCAAGAGAAATCAAGCGGCTTTTTCTATAGAGCGTGTTATCCCAAAAACATAAATGAAGGAGGAAGCAAAATGACAAACGAAGAACTGAACACCGCTTTATACAAGAAGGTGTTCGCAGAACAGGAGAAGTATCGGGAATGGCTGCTTTCCCAGCCACCCGACGAAATCCTGAACCACTGCTACGAATACACGGTGCGGGAGGATATTGTGCTGGCACTGGAGGAATACGATTTATCCGATAAGCAGTGCAAGGCACTCCTGAAGTCGCCCTGTCCTCTTACGGATGTGTTCAAGGACTTTGAAAAGAGGGAGACCGACCACATGGACAACATCCGTGATACCATCGAGTGCCGAGCCAATGCGGTTATCAGAGCCGATTTCCTGAAAGACCGGCGTGAAGCGAGGTGATGCCCTATGCGCTATATTGCAGCGGAGGATGTTGCCAAGGCCAAGGAAATGGAGCTTTTGACTTACCTCCGCAATTATGAACCGCAGGAGCTTGTCCATGTGTCCGGAAGCACCTATTGCACCAGAGAGCACGACTCTCTGCGAATCAGCAACGGCAAGTGGTGTTGGTTCTCCCGGGGCATTGGCGGCAGGTCAGCGCTGGACTATCTCATCAAGGTGAAGGGCATTCCTTTCACGCAGGCGGCAGAAATCATTCTCGGACGGGAGGCAGAAAAGCCTCCCGTTTTCTATCGCCAGAAGGAACGAAGACACACGGAGCTGCTGATGCCGGAGCTGTCCGAAACAACAGATCGGGTGGAAAAATATCTGCAAGGCCGTGGGATTCACTCGGCCATCATCCACTACTGCCTGGATCATAAGCTGCTCTTTGAGTCGGCAGATTACCACAACGCGGTGTTTGTCGGGTATGACAAGGACGGCAAGGCAAGATATGGCGCTCTGCGCAGCACCGTCAGCAACTACAAGGGCGAACTGACCGGCAGCGATAAGCACTTCTCTTTTTCCTTGGAGGACAAGCCGAATTCGGAGCACATTCATGTGTTTGAATCTGCCATTGACCTACTGAGCTACGCAACCTTAAAGCTGCTTGCCGGGTGCGACTGGAAAAGCGAAACCTATTTGTCTTTAACCGGTGTATTTCAGACCAAGCGAGAGGATGTTGTGCCGGTGGCCTTGAGCAGATTTCTTGCCGAGCACCCATCTGTCCATAAAATCCACCTTCACTTGGATAACGACGCCATCGGACGCGGCGCTGTGAAGGGAATTATTTCCGGGCTGCAAGGCGGGTATCAGGTCTATGACGAGCCGCCCGCCCGTGGAAAAGATGTAAATGACGAGCTGAAAATCCGCGTGGGACTTATGAGAGAAAGAAAGGAGCAGGAACGGGCATGAATATTGCAATTTATCAGATCAACCCGGATCGAGACGAGAATAATGTAGCTTTCTTGTGCTATGAAAATCTGGAGCGTTTTCAGGGAAACACCGAGCTTCGCAGCGAGATCTACGACAAGGTGTTTGAGGGCGAGGTGGACTGCGGCACCTTGGAGGAGGTGTACCATATCTTCTTCGATTGGGACAACAAGGGTAGCTCCGGCCCGCAGGACGGCCAAGCCGATCATGTCGGTATCGTCCAAAAGGTCGAAAACGGCATTGTTTACACCGTCGAGGGCAACTCCGGCGACAGCTGCCGCGTCAATCAGTACCCGGTTGGCTATTATGAAATTCTCGGATATGGCGTAGTCGCCTACTAAGCAAAACACGGTGTCACCCTCCGTCGGGTGGCACCGTGTTTTTTCATTTTCGCAGACCTTTTGCCAGTGCGATCAAATTATCCAGTTGCTCATTGCTCAACCCTTTTGCGATAGAGTAAAGCTCGTTTGCTTTCGAAGGGCTGGCTGCATTTATGTCAAAGAAGTCTTTGGGCGATATCCCGAGATATTCACAAATGTAAAATATCCCGGAAAGTGACGGCATGGATTTTCCGCTTTCAATGTTGTTGATATAACCGGGATTTTGTCCCATGGATAGGCTCATATCACGGGCAGAAACGCCCTTTTCCTCCCGGAGCTTTGCCAAACGCAAGGAGAAATCTTTCTCAGTCATTAACCACTCACCGCCCTTTATTATATTGTAGCCTATAAATGCAGAAATAATATTTGCTCACAGGCTGCAATTACGTTGCGGTAATGGTTTATAGATGCTATTATATTGACGGGTGGTGGTTATCAGATGATAGACATGGAATCCAGGACGGCTTGTTTCACCGGACATCGGGAATTGCCGACAGATGATCTGCCCGAAATTTCTAAGCGCTTGGAGGACACCTTGGTCATGCTGATTGAGCAAGGCTATCGTTATTTCGGCGCAGGTGGTGCCTTGGGATTTGATACTCTGGCAGCGCAGGTTGTCCTCCGCTTGAGGGAGCGTTATCCGCAGATCTGGCTGATCCTTGTGCTGCCGTGTCTTAACCAGACTCGAGGCTGGCCGCAAGAGAATATCGACACTTACGAAGAGATCAAGCGCTGCGCAGATAAGGTGACTTATACCTCGGAGCACTATTTTCGGGGCTGTATGCAGAAACGCAATCGGCATCTTGCGGATAACAGCAGTGCCTGTATTTGCTATCTGACGAAGCCCACTGGCGGCACGGCATATACCGTTAATTATGCCTCGGAGCATGGGCTAACGATAATCAATATTGCTAAATAGCTATCGAATAAAAGATCATATGCCCTTCTCACATGCAACTAAACTATTACCGAAAAAGGTGCGACTATTTTACCGCACCTTTTCTCTACTTGAGCTGTAATTCAATCAAACCTATTGAAAACCGCGTGTAAGAATGGTATAATATACAATGTATTTTTATGCCGATGAGATGGCGATGCTAATCCGCACTGTATGGAGGTATCACATGAAGGTTCGCTATGATAAGCTGTGGAGGCTAATGAAGGACAACAAAATGAAAAAAAGCGATTTATCAAGAGCTGCGGAAATAAGCTCCTACGCGATGACAAAGCTAAATAATGATCGCCCTGTCAGCATGGAAGTAATGATCAACCTCTGTAAAGTCTTTCACTGTGACATAGGAGATTTGATGGAAGTAATCGAAGAAGACTAATTGGAGGCATTATTATGGACATGGATCGGGTTAGAATAGCTGATGTGATTACAACTGAATACTCGGACTTTCTCTCCTTTTGTTCCGCGTCTGGTAAGATATTTATTTCAGAATTAACGAATGTTGATTTTGTTGCTTTTAGAACGAGTTCCGGGCAATCACGCGACTATATAAAATCGATAAGAACAATGCTGGACAATCCAGTTGTTGTTGCGACTACTGAAGTTGACGCCGTCCAGAAAGGTTCGGAGAGCGAAAAAAATGAGTTGCAGGGAGCCTTTTCTGGCGCGGGTAAATACCTCGCTCTTAAAGATCAGTCAACGCCGTCTAAAACAGAATCCACTTCATGGATACAGCCGAATGAACAGCCTGTAAAAAATTTAGAAGTTGCTCTTGATGAGACCAGTTGTTCTGATAGGAAAAATGCTACCGAGAATGAAACGGCTGATGGAACGACAGAAGAAATTGTAGTTACATCAACAGGAACCGAAACTACTGCTTCGAGTTCAACAGGGCCTTCTGATGACAATGAATATACACTCGCGTACCTGTTTGATGTAAAACCTTCGTGGTTTGAAGATATAGGCATTATTGCGCTCAATTTAGGTGTTCGCCCGACAAACTGCTTAAACAGTGCAAAGATTAGGACGATTGCTGAAGTGTTGGCCAGAACCACCGACGAGTTAAAAGCCATTAAAAACATGGGCGTGAAGTCGGTCAACGAGATAGTACAAAAAGTTAAGGATTATGTGTCTGATCCTGCAAATTTTGATGTGGCAACTATCTCAGATGTTTCCAATCACGCCCCAAAACATGAGCGGATAGAACTTGACCCTGCATTCAAGAGCGCTCTTGAAGCTATGCTAATGGGTAATGAGTACTCAACAGATGGGTTCAGTGACAATCAAATGGGGCATTTTGAAAAACTGAAAGATGCTTCAGAAACTGTGGGAGAAGATATTTGTTTTGAGGCATATCTAAACCCAGAATATGCACTCACTATATGTAATGCCCTTATGGAGTTCGCTACACCATATATTCAGTATAGAAATGCTATGAACGAAGCAGTCCAAAAAATCGGGAATTTGCCAGACTCCATGCGTCAGCTAAAGGCAATGCCGTTTATCAGGGCTT
>CALXSV010000063.1 GCA_944391235.1 uncultured Clostridia bacterium
GTGGGATCTGCAAATGGATAAGATGAAGGAAATCCCTTTCATCGTTCCTCCTGCAGACGAACAGGTAGCCATCGTCGAATACATCAAACAAACATTACCTCGGTATGATGTTGCCATTGAAAAACTCACTGCTGAGGTAGAAACACTTGAAGAATACAAGGCAAAACTAATCGCCGATGTTGTCACCGGTAAGATAGATGTTCGTGATATAGAAATACCGGATTATGAGTTCGTGGATGAGGATGCTGATTCCGATTCGGATAGCGAGGAAGACGTAGAGGAAACCGAAGAACAGGAGGATTGACAATGGCTTTTACCAACACAAAGGAAAGCGGCCTTGAATCCTTAATCGTGAAGTGGCTGGTTGAGCAGAACGGGTACGAAGAAGGAACAAACGCTGACTATAACAAAGAATATGCTGTCGACGAGACGCGCCTGTTCCGGTTCCTGCAGGATACGCAGCCAAAGGAAATGGACAAGCTGTGTGTGTTCACTTCTGATACAAAGAAGCGGCAGTTTCTGAACCGCCTGTCCGGAGAGATCGCTAAACGAGGCATCATTGATGTACTGCGCAATGGTGTGAAGGTTTATCCTGCAGACCTCATCATGTTCTACCTGACGCCGACCGAAAATAACGAGCAGGCCAGAATCATGTATGAGAAGAACATCTTCAGTGCGACACGGCAACTGCGCTATTCACAGGATGCCGGGAAGCTGGCTCTGGATGTCTGCTTGTTTATCAATGGCCTCCCGGTTATCACAATGGAGCTGAAGAACCAGCTGACAAAGCAGAATACCGAAAATGCTGTGCGCCAGTATAAGGAAGATAGGGATTTTCATGATCTGCTGTTCTCCTTTAAGCGCTGCATGGTTCATTTTGCTGTGGATGATGCTACGATTCAGTTCTGTACAAAGCTCGCTGAGAAGGATAGCTGGTTCCTGCCGTTCAATAAAGGCTACAACGATGGCGCAGGAAATCCGCCGAATCCAGACGGCCTTATGACAGACTACCTTTGGAAGGACATCCTTACCAAGAGAAAACTGTCTCGCATTATAGAAAACTACGCGCAGGTCATCGAAGAGGTGGACGAGGATACCAAGAAGAAGTCCATCAAACAGATCTGGCCTCGTTACCATCAGCTCGACTGTGTGGAGAAGCTGCTGGCCGATGTGCAGGAGAACGGTGTCGGCAAACGTTATCTGATCCAGCATAGCGCCGGAAGCGGTAAATCAAACTCCATTGCATGGTTGGCGCATCAGCTGATCGGGCTTGAGAAAGACGGACACCCAATGATCGATTCTGTCCTTGTGGTTACTGACCGCCGTATTCTGGATAAACAGATCCGCAATACGATCAAGCAGTTCATGCAGGTCAAAAATACCGTAACATGGGCAGAACATTCCGGTGATTTGCGCAAGGCCATACAGGACGGCAAGCGCATCATTATATCTACAATAGAAAAGTTCCCGTACATCATATCTGAGATCGGGCAGGAACATAAGAATAACAAATTCGCCATCATCATTGACGAGGCACATTCCGGTCAGAGTGGACGTAACTCCGCGAATATGAATCTGGCACTTTCTGGCCTTGCCACAGATGATGATGCGGACAACGAGGATAAGATCAATGCCATGATGGAGGGGCGCAAGCTCGTCTCCTCTGCCAGCTACTTTGCTTTCACAGCTACTCCGAAGAACAAGACCGAGGAGATGTTCGGTGTTGCTTATGAGGAGGACGGTGAAATCAAGCATCACCCGTTCCATGTCTATACGATGAAGCAGGCCATTCAGGAGGGCTTCATCCTTGATGTGCTTCGGAATTATACGACTATCGACAGCTGGTACAAGATCATGAAAACGGTCGAGGACGATCCGATGTTTGACAAGAAGCGTGCGCAGAAGAAGCTGCGTGCCTTTGTCGAGGGCAATCCAGACGTCATTGCAAAGAAGGCCGCCATGATGGTGGAGCACTTCCACGAGCAGGTCATTGCCAAGAAAAAGATTGGCGGCAAAGCCCGTGCAATGGTAGTCACCGCCAGTATTCCAAGGTGTATCGAATACTATTATGCAATCAATAAGTGCCTCGCAGACAGGCATAGTCCTTATAAGACCATCGTGGCCTTTTCCGGCGAGCATAAATATAACGGGCAGGAACCGGCATTGACGTCTGCTGCCATGAACGGATTCCCGGATGCTAAGATTCCGAAGGAGTTCAAGAAAGATCCATATAGGAGTCTTATCGTTGCTGATATGTTCCAGACCGGCTTCGACGAGCCACTGCTGCAGACGATGTATGTGGACAAGCCGCTCTATGATATCGCTGCGGTACAGACACTTTCCCGCTTGAACAGAGCGCATCCCGGCAAGGATGAAGTATATGTTTTGGATTTTGCCAACAAGACCTCTGTGATTGAGGAGGCGTTCTCGAAGTTCTACAGAACAACGATTCTTTCCGGGGAAACCGATCCCAACAAGCTGTACGATTTGATCACCATTATGGAGGAGTATCAGGTCTACGATGACAGCGATGTTGAAAAGCTGGTAGACCTATTCCTGAGTGGAGCGGAGCGTGATCGCCTCGATCCGATTCTGGATGCTTGCACAGCTGTATATAAACAGCTCGAACTTGACGATCAGATTAAGTTTAAGAGCGCTGCTAAATCGTTCGTGCGAACATATGGCTTCCTTGGTGCAATTCTTCCTTATGGAAATGTTGACTGGGAGAAGCTGTCGATTTTCCTGAACTTGCTGATACCGAAACTTCCGTCGCCTAGTGACGATGATCTTTCGGAAGGTATCCTTCAGACGATAGACCTGAGCAGCTACAGGAATGAAGCGCAAGAGGCCATTGCTATTAAGCTGGAGGATGCTGATGCAGAAATTGCGCCGGTACCTGCAGGCAAGGTAGGCCATATCGTTGAGCCGGAAATGGATCTGTTATCCAAGATCATCATGGACTTCAACGACATGTTCGGAAATATAAACTGGAACGATGCAGATAATGTGCAGCGTCAGATTCTGGCCATCCCGGAGATGGTGTCAAAGGATAAGAAATATCAGAATGCCATGAAGAACTCTGATGCACAGGAGGCGCGTACCGAAAGCGAGCGTGCTCTGCAGGCGGTTATCTTCTCTATCATGGCGGACAACATGGAGCTGTTCAAGCAGTTCCAAGACAATCCGTCGTTCAAGAAATGGTTGTCCGATCTGGTGTTTAACCTTACCTACAATCCAGAGGGCAAGGAGTACGTGATGCCGGGTGCTGAGCAGAAGTCAGTGACATACGATTTTAATCCGCAGCAGGATTTGATGATGGTAGCTGAAGATCCGGCACCTTATGGCGAAAAGAAAGATGACGACTAATTACAGGGAGGTGTATGGGCGTTGGAACTCACAAAAACTGTAAAGGATAAAACTTTTGATGATTACTTTACAGAGGTCGATCACAGCGAAAGCATCAGTGAAGATCGACCGGGGTCAATGCGCCTTTTTTACCTCAATGTCAGAAGCGGCAAAATCAAAATAGCTGATCTTGAGAAATTCACGATGTTGAACATTGGCCGCTATGTATTTTCGCGGGCAAAGCAGGAGCAGTATGAAAAGGCCGGGAATCTGGATGCAGTTATGCAGCAGGCTCTTCGCATTATGCGTAAACGAGGTGCAGCTGATGCCAAGGGTACTGGAAACGAGCTCGGCGAGATTATGATTTATGCTTTTCTTGAGGAGAAGTTAAAAGCATATAAGCTACTCAGCAAAATCGAGCTAAGTACGGATGCCGCGCAATATTTGAGTGAGGCTGATGGTATCCATTTCCTGTGTTCTGACGGTACCAGCGGATCGTATAACCAGATGGTATTCGGTGCTTCTAATATTGTCGGAGAGATTAAGGATGCCATAGATCAGGCTTTTGAGATCATCAAGAAGATCAGTGCCCATGAGGATGACGAGGTTTATATGATTGAAAAGACCGTCCTCGATCGTTTTTATGATGAAGATGATCTGGCAGTCTTGAAAGAGTATGTTGTACCAGAGGAAGGAAAGAAGGCCAAATACGCAATATCTTATGGCGTATTCTTGGGATACAATTTCGGCATTCTTCCTTCAGGTCGCGGCGATGATGAATTGCTGGAAATTATGCAGGAGAAGCTGGAACAGGACGCACAGCAACATGCTGCATATATCTCGCAGAAAATAAAGGACTGCGGGCTGGAAAACCACGCATTCTATTTTTACCTGCTTCCGCTGAATGATGCGGAGGCCGAAAAGAAAACGATAATGCAGCACGTATTGGATGGAGATGTTGACCTATGAGCGGTGAAAAGAGAACACTCGGTGCCGCCATATTTGCCGACATCGAAGATAACGAATACTTGAATAAGATTCATGAGAAGGTGCTGTATAACTATGCCCTGCGACTGCTTCAACTTACCAAGAAGGAACCACTGCCTTTCGACCAGAAGGAGAAGCGTGATGCGTTGCGTTTCGCTGACCTGCTATCGAAGTCCAATGATCCAGAAAAGTCAAATGCTCATAAAATCTGGGCGCAGGAAATTGTAATCCTCTTGAATGAGCTTTACCCGGAGGACACGCTGATCAAGCTTTATGCCGGAGATGTCTTTTCAAGCATAGGAAACCACAAGGGCATAGAACACATTAATTCCGAATATCAGGACATTACTGCGCTGGAGAGGTTTTTCTCTGAATTTAGGGATGACTATCTTACAATCCCCGCCGAACCGGATGAGAAGTTTTTTGCTGCTCAGAAAACAGCCTATGATCATTTGACCGATGATTGTTTCAGCTATTCTGCTCCAACTTCTATGGGAAAGTCCTTCATCATGCGGATGTTTATCAAGAATGAGGTCATCCACAGCGCACAGAAAAACTATGCTCTGATTGTGCCGACAAAGGCACTCATAAACGAAG
>CALXSV010000064.1 GCA_944391235.1 uncultured Clostridia bacterium
ACAATTGATTTGCTGGTTGCGCATGATTTTGACGACAGTTTGTATACCTCTTATCCCATGCTGGAGGAAAAACTGATGCTCTGCGTACCGCGACAGTTGCCGGTAAACGACCGTCTGCGCGAATTTCAGCTTAACTATGAGGATGTGCGTGACCGTAAACACTTAAAACGCAGTTGCCCGGCAGTAGATTTGGCTGAGTTCCGGGATGAGCCTTTTCTCATGCTAAAACAGGGAAATGATATGAACCGCCGTGCACGCGTACTGTTTGATGAAGCGGGCTTTTCTCCGCAGATCAAAATAAATCTTGACCAACTGCTCACTGCCTTTAATATGTCCAGCTCGGGAATGGGGTGCACCTTTGTTACAGACCAGCTGATTATCTCCGCACCGGATTCCAAAAACTGTGTGTTTTATAAACTGGCGGGTGCAAACGCGCATCGTAATCTATGCATTGGACACAAACGCAATCGTTATATCAGCCATGCAGCCTCTGCTTTTATTGAAACAGCCAAAACCGTGTATATCAACGACAGTGAAGATTTTACGGTTATCCCCCTGATCTAAATCTTGGCCAGCCGGAAAAAAGCGAAGACAGAAAGATCTAGCGCTAAGAAATCCCCGTCATCTGAATGCCTGTTCAGACAGCGGGGATTTTTCTCTATGTGTCAAACACGGCGCCCACTCCAAGCTTGCAGCATGGATAGACTTACAGCACATCCTGCATAGTACGCAAAGTGTCCGCACCATTCCATTGCGTGGGCATTTGCTTCTCCTTTGACGTAGTTACAGGATACGGCATTCAGGTTTGCTGATGCGTAGAATTGCTCCGGGAATCGAGTAGCTACTCCTTTTATATTTCCCGGACAGCGCAGGTAAGATAGCTGCGCTGCATTTTGCGGCATAGTGCAGCCCAAGGCAGAAATACAGCAAAAATAGGAGCAGCAGATTTACAATAAAAAGGACTCGGAAGGAGGGAAGCGCAGGATCCATGCCGCTCACTATAGTTGCATGGCGAATCGTACTCTTTCCATTAAGGGCAATTGTGGTAGAACTCGTTTCACAGTAGCCTGCCGTTCCCTATTCAACAAAACCTGTTCCGAAGTCAGCTCTTGCGCCGGGATATGCGATGTTACATTCCAGGCGTCAATAAACCGTTTATCTCTTCTTGCCTTATTGAGAGCGATATTGCGTGCCGGGCCGGTCAACCAAACCTTCCCGGCTCCTCATTCCGGATCTTTCTTCCAAACGCGCAGTGTAACCTCAAGTATACATTCTTCCTGGTCCTGCGTATTGTGCACAATGGCAGCGATGATATAACGTAGCAAAGGCCCGTAGTGTCTCAGCAGCTCCGCCAATTTCTGCTCATTGCGCATACGGATTTACCTGATAATTTTCTCTTCCTGCATAGCACCACCTCGCCCGCTTTCTGCTCTACCCTAATATACACGCAGCAACCGCAAATGCCACGCAATTTATCTACCCCAAAGCCAATTAGCACTGCATATAAAAATAGGCTGTATGCAGCTTTCTACTGCATACAGCTTATTTACCTTCTCGCTCTGACCCTAAGCTGCAATATGCCGATTTCTTGTATGGCTAGCCCCGATCCTGATGGCAGGGTATTGCTGGGTTTGCCTTACCCGACAGTTATCGCCGCTTGGGCAGCAGCCAGTCGTGCAATGGGGACACGGAAGGGAGAACAGCTGACATACTGTACGCCTGCCTCATGGAAGAAAGCAACCGAGGCTGGATCGCCGCCATGCTCGCCACAGACCCCCAGCTTAATGGAGGGCCGAACCGCTCTGCCCTTTTCAACAGCCATGTGAATCAGCTGGCCCACGCCATCCACATCAATGCGAGAGAAAGGGTCGCTATCATAAATCTGTTTTTTATAGTAATCGTCTAAAAAGGCACCTGCATCATCTCGGGAAAAGCCTAGAGTCATCTGCGTTAAATCATTGGTTCCAAAGCTGAAGAAATCTGCCTCCTCAGCAATTTTATCAGCAGTAAGGGCAGCACGCGGAACCTCAATCATGGTTCCTACCAGATATTTCATCTGTACGCCCGCCTCAGCAATGATTTGATCTGCAGTACGCCGAATAATACCAGCCACATATCGGAATTCTTTTATATCGCCGACCAGCGGAATCATAATTTCCGGAACAATCTTACAGCTCTTTGTTTTCTGTACGGCAATCGCAGCCTCCATAATAGCGCGAACCTGCATTTCAGCTATTTCCGGATAGGTTATGCATAAACGGCAGCCACGGTGACCCATCATCGGATTGAATTCATGCAGCCTTTGCGCGCGCGCCTTTAGCTCAGCAACTGAGACATCCATATCCTTGGCCAGTTGAACAAAGGCAGCCTCCTCTTTGGGCAAAAATTCATGCAAAGGCGGGTCAAGCAAGCGTACGGTAACCGGACGCTCCTGCATAGCTTCATAGATGCCAATAAAATCATCGCGCTGATAGGGCAGTAGTCTTTCCAGCGCGGCGCAGCGTGCAGCCTTATCCCCGGCCAGAATCATCTCCTGCATTTTGGGAATGCGCTCTTCATTAAAGAACATATGCTCCGTACGCGACAGGCCAATCCCCTCGGCACCAAAACGAATTGCTGTCATTGCATCGTACGGCGTATCGGCATTTGTACGAACCTGAAGCTGGCGATACTGATCCGCCCAGCCCATAAAGCGGCCAAAATCGCCCGTAATAACGGCGGGAACCGTAGGCAAATCTCCCGCGTAAATATTGCCTGTGGTGCCATCCAAGGAAAGGAAATCACCTTCCGCAAAATGATGGCCATTCAAATCCAACGTTTTCTTGCGCTCATCAATCTCTGCCTCACCACACCCAGCCACACAGCAGGTACCCATACCACGTGCTACCACCGCGGCATGGGAAGTCCGCCCGCCGCGTGCGGTGAGAATGCCCTCGGATAGAGCCATGCCCTCAATATCCTCAGGAGAGGTTTCCAGGCGAACCAGAATCACGCGCTCACCCCGCTTATGCGCAGCCTTGGCATCCTCGGCGGTAAAGTAAATCTTACCCGCAGCAGAGCCTGGGCTAGCCGGCAGAGCCGTGCCAATGGGGGTGGCGGCTTTTATAGCCTCCGAATCAAAACTAGGATGCAGCAGCTGATCCAACTGCTTGGGCTCCACCTTCAGCAGCGCTTCCTTTTCAGAAAGCAGGCCTTCGTCCACCAAATCTACGGCTATCTTCAACGCAGCAGCTGCCGTACGTTTACCATTCCGGGTCTGGAGAAAATAGAGCCTGCCGTTTTCAATGGTAAACTCCATATCCTGCATATCCCTATAATGCTGCTCCAGCTGCATTGCCTTGTCAATAAACTGTTTATAAATGTCAGGCATATCCTGCTCCAGGACGGCAATTGGCCGTGGTGTGCGAATTCCAGCCACCACATCCTCACCCTGCGCGTTAATCAGATATTCACCAAACATTTTCTTTTCACCAGTAGCCGGGTCGCGGGTAAAGGCTACGCCAGTGCCCGAGGTATCTCCCATATTGCCAAATACCATCATCTGGACATTGACAGCGGTACCCCAATTGGAAGGAATATCGTTCATACGGCGGTAATAAATGGCACGCTCTGTATTCCAGCTGCGAAAAACAGCCTGCACAGCAGCAATCAGCTGGCTATACGGATCGCTGGGAAAATCTTCATGAATTGCCTCCCGATACAGAGATTTGAATCCTGCAATCACAGCCAGCAGATCCTCGGCATCCAAATCCGTGTCATACTTGGCACCCTTTTCTTCCTTGATGCGGTCGAGCACCCGCTCAAAGGAAGCGTTAGGAACCTCCATGACTACATCGGAAAACATCTGGATAAAACGGCGGTACGAATCATAGGCAAAGCGGGGATTCCCTGTTTTATCAGCCAAGGTAGCGACCACCCCATCATTCATACCCAGGTTTAAAATAGTATTCATCATCCCCGGCATAGAAGCACGCGCACCAGAACGTACGGAAAGAAGCAGAGGATTATCGCCACCACCAAAGGTTTTGCCGCTCAGAGATTCCAAATCCCGTAGCGCATGCATAATCTCCTCAACAATAGCCTCGTCAATTTTTTCACCTTTGCTATAATAATCATTGCAGGCTTCTGTTGTAATCGTAAAACCCTGCGGAATTGGCATACCCAATCTAGTCATCTCTGCCAGATTAGCCCCTTTTCCACCCAGTAGATTGCGCATATCGGCATTACCTTCGCTAAACCTGTAAACAAATTTGGCCATTCACCCGTGTACCTCCTGATATTTTTATCTTTTTTGCCAAGAAACATCCGGATCTATAACACACCACACGCCTCCGTCAAAAAGACGGAGGCGGAATAGCATACAAAATGTTAACCTACTAGCTTGCTTAAATCGCCGATCTCTTCGGTAAGGCTGACCAGCGCCTGTAACAGGGCCAACCGATTATTGCGAATGCTTTCATCCTTATCCATAACCATTACCGAATCAAAGAAAGCATCAATGTCGGGGGTAAGCTTACCGGCCGCAGCCAGAACAGCAGCATAGTCGCCCTGTCTCAGCAAAGGCGCAATCTCAGCCTCTGCCGCCTGCACAGCAGCATATAAGTTGCGCTCGCTAGCCTCCACAAACAGACTAGAATCAAGCTCTGGTAAAACGATACCCTGCTTTTCCACTCCATTACGCAGCAGATTGGCAGCGCGAGTAAAGCCAGCCTGCAACGTAGCAAAGCCCGGAGTCTGCCGGTATTCCATTAAGGCAGTAGCCTTTTGCATAGCGCTGAACAAATCCGCACGAGCAAGGCCAATCCGGTTTACGGCATGAATCACATCATAGCTGATGCCACGCTCATTCATCATATTTTCCAGACGCTGATAAAGAAAGAGCACTGCCGCCGGCAAGGCCTTATCCATCGAGTCGCACTCCGTCTTGGCAGCCTCGCTAATATCCGCTGCAACCAGAGAAAAGGCAAAGGGGAGTAAATCGAGCAGATTTAACGCCAGACCATGTTTAACAATGATTTGTGCACAGCCGGAAGCTGCACGGCGCAATGCATACGGGTCCTGCGAGCCGGAAGGAATCATACCCAAGGCGAAAAAGCCGCAAATGCTGTCCAGCTTATCGGCCAAGGCAACGGCAACACCAGGCTTGCTCTGCGGCAGCTCGTCACCGGCAAAACGCGGCATATAGTGCTCACAAATAGCGTGCGCAACGATTGGATTTTCACCGGCCGCATTGGCATAGTATTCCCCGATTATGCCCTGTAATTCCGGAAATTCATATACAACGCGGGAGCCCAAATCCGCCTTTGCCAAATAAGCGGCGCGCTGGGTCTGCTCCAACTCCTTATCACTATAAGCCAAACGGCGGCCGATTTCCTCGGATAGGCGGATAATCCGCTCAATCTTCTGCCGCATAGTGCCCAACTTCTCGTGGAAAACAACCGCGGAAGACTGCTCTACCTTATCATCCATTTTATCCTTCAAATCCTCGACGTAGAAAAACTCCGCGTCCGCCAAGCGCGCGCGCAAGACCTTTTCATTACCCTCGGCAACAATATTGAGGAAACGCCCATCTCCATTGCGTACGGTGATAAAGCGCGGCAGCAAACCACCCTTATTATCATATACAGGAAAATAGCGTTGGTGCTCACGCATGGGGGTAATAATTAATTCTTTGGGCATAGCCAAATATTTGTCTTCAAAGCAGCCGGCCAGAGCTGTGGGATACTCCAGGATATAGGTGACTTCCTCTAATAATTCTTCATCCTCCTCTACCTGACCACCCAACTCTGCTGCCACCTGCTTAATCTGCTGCCAGCACAGCGCGCGCCGCTC
Source organism: uncultured Clostridia bacterium (assembly GCA_944391235.1). Taxonomy (GTDB): domain Bacteria; phylum Bacillota; class Dehalobacteriia; order UBA4068; family UBA4068; genus CALXSV01. The sequence continues at coordinate 5,833 of CALXSV010000064.1, forward strand.
GTTCTGATCGGCAATGACATAATTGGCGCGTAGCTTTTCCAGATATTCGGAGGGCTCATGGATTTCAATATGGTCGCTGCCCAACAGCCGGTGACCGCGCGTGACACGACCGGCTTTGATATCTGCAAACTCTACGTCCAATACTTGCTCGCCGTACAGACAGACCATCCAATGTACAGGACGGACAAAGCGGCAGCTATGATAACCCCAACGCATATATTTTGGGAAATATAGTTTATTGGCAATGGTAGGCAATATTTCGGGAAGCAGGCTAAGGGCATCCCGTCCTGCGCTCCGCTTAACAGCGAACAAATAGAGATTGCCTTTGATTTCTTTTTGAATCAAATCCTCTACCGCTACGCCCTGCCCTTTACAAAATCCCTGTAAAGCGCGGGTAGGCTGACCATTTTCATCATAGGCTGCCTTCAGGGCCGGGCCTTTCTGCTCTGTAAGCACATCCGCAGTGCGCTCCTCCATGTCCGTAACCAGCAAGGCAAGGCGACGGGGTGTGGCGTAAACATGCAAATCGCCGTAGGTTAAGCCAGCCGCGGTAAAGGAATCAGCAGAAAGCTTTTCCAATTGCTCTACCGCAGAAGGCAAAAAGCGGGCCGGGACCTCCTCCACACCGATTTCCCACAAAAAGTTCTTATGCATTGTCCGCAGCCTCCTCTTTATCCAGTCCAAGTTGTTCACGCAGGGCAGAATCCTTGATGAGCGGGTAGCCCAGTTGCTTACGTTGCGCCATATACGCCTCTGCGCAGGCACGGGCCATGGTCCGTACCCGGAAGATATAACTTTGCCGCTCTGTAACAGAAATGGCAGAGCGCGCATCCAGCAAATTAAAGGTATGGGAGCATTTCAGGCAATAATCATAGGCAGTCTGCGGCAATCCCAGCTCCACTACGCGCTGCGATTCCTTTTCATACATATCAAACAGCTTGAACAGCATGGCCGTATCAGCAATTTCGAAATTATAATGGGAGTAGTCCACCTCATTTTGATGATGCACATCCCCATAGGTTACGCCATTCACCCACTCGATATCATAAACACTGTTTACCTTCTGAATAAACATGGCCAAACGTTCGAGGCCATAGGTAATTTCTCCGCACACCGGGTGGCAATCAAAGCTGCCACACTGCTGAAAATAGGTAAACTGTGTGACTTCCATGCCATCCAGCCAAACCTCCCAGCCCAGTCCCCAAGCACCTAAGGTCGGACTTTCCCAGTTATCCTCAACAAAACGAATATCATGCTCCTCCTGGTGAATGCCAATGGCCGCCAGAGAGTCCAGGTACAGTTCCTGAATATTGTCCGGAGAGGGCTTCATCAAAACCTGATATTGATAATAGTGCTGCAAGCGGTTGGGGTTGTCGCCATAGCGTCCGTCGGTAGGACGGCGGGACGGCTCTACATAGGCGGCGTTCCACGGCTCCGGACCCAGCGCGCGCAGGAAGGTTGCCGGATTCATGGTACCAGCGCCTTTTTCCGTATCATAGGGCTGGACAATGATGCAGCCCTGTTCACCCCAGAACTTGTTCAATGCCAAAATGATTTCCTGAAAATTCATACTGAGACTTCCCTTTCAATAAAGATTCTATCATCAAAATACTGTTTATCTTTGTCATTATAAAGCGCCCCGGCGGGATTGTCAATTCATAGCTTTTCGACTAATAAACCATGCTCTGTCCATGTCAATGCGCGAACCGGACATAAGGCTGAAGGCGCGTCTGCTATTGGTAACAACAGGCTCAAATAATTGCTGCTATGCCCGCGTACATAAGGAATACCATTCACGACCAACTCGTCTTCTGCCAGAAAATCCAACTGCCGGCCCACATAGCGCTGTGCATAGGCCTGGGCACTATCCCGGCTGACTTGGCTCATGCGCGCGGCGCGCTCCACCTTAACCGAGTGGCGAATCTGATCCTTGCGCGCCGCAGCTGGCGTTCCCTCACGCCGTGAATAGGGAAAAACATGCAAG
>CALXSV010000065.1 GCA_944391235.1 uncultured Clostridia bacterium
TGGCAATCTATAAAACAGGGTAGCTGCTATCTTATGGTACAGCCTGTATTTCTCAAGCCGGTGGCTTGTTGTTTTATCCCTTCGTTTACACGATTAAGGCCCGCAAGGTCAAACCTTGCGGGCTTCCTGTCTGCTGTTGTCCGGTGTACACATGGTCTTGGTTATGCGGGGCTCCTCTTGCCCTGTGCAGTCTTGGCTGCCGGCCTGCTGCCAGCGCGCTTTTCGCATCAAGGCGATTCTGCAGCATCTCCATGCCATCTTGATTTTCTAAGCAGCCGAACGGATAAATAACGGGCACGCCTGCCGGTTAAGGATTTTCCTCGTCTTCCCCCAGCGGTCGGGTGATACCGCTGCGCCGCTCTTTGGATAAGCCGCCACCCAGCGGTGCAATTCCATCCCTTTGTAAAAAGCAGGCGCGTAGAATGGCCTTTTCACCGAAGCGCTGCCGGATAAGATCCACAGCTTTATCTGTTTGCGATTGTTTATCATAAGAATCTGCGGTAAACAGCGAGCCCTGCCTGGCCATACAGGTGTCCATTTTGCTCATATATACGCCCAGCAGTCGCAGGGGTGTTTGTTTGTCCCACATGTCATCAAAGATTTGACAGGCTGTGTGGTAAATCTCCATGGTGGCATCGGTAGCCTGCAGCAGCTGCTTTTGTCTGGACATGTTATGAAATTCATTGCTGCGAATGGATACGCTTACGCAGCTGCCCACCTGTCCATCCTGTCGCATTCGCATGCCTACAGTCTCGCTCAGCGAGAGGAGGATTTTATGTGCTGTCTGTGTATCACGTACATCCTGCGGTGTGGTCAAGGAATTGCCATAGCCCTTATTGAGCAGGGGAGAATCCGTTACCCTATCATCACAACGCCCATTGGCAAAATGCCAGATTGTTTCTCCATGCTTGTGTAGGCGCTCTCTGAGTCGCTTGGGATCTGTCTGCGCTAGTTGCCCAATGGTAAAGATTCCCATATCTTTGAGCTTTTTTTCCGTTGCCGGGCCAACCATAAACAAATCACGTACTGGCAGAGGCCACAGTTTGCGCTCTATCTCCTGTGGGAAAAGCGTGTGTACTTTATCCGGTTTTTCAAAGTCGCTGGCCATTTTAGCCAGCAGCTTGTTGTGTGCTACACCCACGTTTACTGTAAAGCCTAGCTGGTCGCGTATGCTGTTTTTGATCCTTTCGGCAGCCAGCACTGGCGTACCATAAAGCTGCTCTGTGCCGCTTAAATCACAATAAGCTTCATCAATGGAGTATTGCTCAACCACGGGCGCAATCTGTTTGAGCAGGGTAATAAATTTGCGCGAGGCTTGTACATAGAGCGCATAGTCAGGTGGTGCGACCAGTAGCTGTGGACATTTACGTTTGGCTTGATAGAGTGGTTCGCCGGTTTTAATACCAAAAGCGCGGGCGGGAGCGCTTTTGGCTAGAATAATACCGTGCCTGGATTCGGTATCGCCACAGATTGCAGAAGGAATCGTCCGCAAATCTGTCTGTTCGCCCAAAATCTCTACTCGGTAAGCTGCTGTCCACGATAAAAAGGCGCTGTTTACATCGATATGACAGATAATGGCTTCCTGCTTGCCCATTGTAGCCCTCCTTTAGTTTAGGATCCGTTGTAGCATCCATTTATGCTGCTTAACCATGTAACGTAGCTCAAACAACAGCTCCCTTTCATGACAAATGGCCTTGCATATATAAAGATAGCTTTGTAAGCCTACGGAATGAACTTCTCTGGTTGCAATGATTTCAGCAATGCGTACTGTCTGTAGCTGGTGTTCGCTATCTTCATAGCGAAAGCGGAAGGGCCGGATTTGCCCATCCATCTCACAAATGGAAAGCATTTGGACGGGTTGATTCACGAGTGTCAAAGTGACCGCCTCCTCAGGTTAGAGGAAATTATAGGTCTATTATACTATCGAACATATGTTCTTTTCAATGGAAAAATTTTCAAAATAAAGAAAAGGGTTTCCATGGACAGGGAATGTGGAAGTTGCTTTTCTGCTGATTACAAAAAGTATAGGAAGTTGATATGGTTTTGTCGCCAGTACTTTTTATCAGGCGCGGATTTCTCTAATAATTCTCATAATAAAAAGTTGAAAAACGCTTTGTTTTATGAGAAAATTTATATTAAGAATGGAGAAGGGATTTTTATATCCTTCGCTGGAGCGCGCTCTGTCACGTTGGGACGAAAGCGTACAATTTTGCTCATATGCGTTGCGCGGAACATTACAGCCTCGCTATTGGATTGGTTTGCTAAGCTGTAAGCGAAAATAAAAAGAGAACAAGGAGAAGGAAATGGAAAAACTGTTAAAAGGAACACGTTTTGAAAAGCTGCTAAATGGAAGAAGCCCCGTATTGCTGGTTTCCGCCCTTATTGGTCTGGTTTACGTCTTATATTGTATATCCTATTGGATGGGCGATCCTGGCATGCAGAAAATTGACATCCCTGGTGTATATGCGCACGTTATATGCACAATTTTGGCGCTGCTTTTCAATATTGCAGCCTGGGCACTTAATTATACAAGATTTGCCGCGGCAACTACGATTTTATATGTGATTGCAATTATTTTATACCCTCCCTATGCAAAGTTCGTTGGTATTCAGTGTGTTCTTTCCTTCATTGGTATTGTCAAATTGAGCAAACGTGGTAAGGCGAATGGTGGAGCTAGAAACCGGACAATGCTGCGTTAGCAAAGTCTGTTTTGCTGAACAGCGCTTAATGCGGTGTACAACAGTGGCACCTCTTGTCCGCTACCAAAAATAGTTGTATAATGCTTGACGCTGCTGTTTTATGTATGGGTTTTATCATCCGGTTGGGGTGGAAAATCGATGACGAATTCATTTTTTCAACAGGTTTATATGTTGGTTGAGCAAATTCCGTATGGAAGGGTTGCCTCCTATGGGCAGATTGCTCGCATGCTGGGCAATCCGCGGGCTGCACGTCAGGTGGGCTGGGCCATGCATTGCTGTCCAGCACATTTACCTTGGCAGCGAGTGGTCAAAGCGGATGGCTCTATTGCGGGCGGTATGGCGCCGGAATTACGCCGCAGCCTGCTACAGGCAGAGGGCGTGCGCTTTTTACCGGATGGTCGGGTAGATATGCGGCGGTGTTGCTGGAAGCCCTATGTGGTGGAGGAGAGCGAAGATGCAGACTTACTGTTACATAATGGAATATAACTCGCCTCTGGGATGTCTGACCGCCTGTAGCGATGGGCAAAGTATTACCGGGCTGTGGCTAGCAGGCCAGAAATACTTTGGCTCTACGTTGAGCCCTGATGCGGTTCAAAAGGCGCTGCCCGTATTTGCTCAGCTGGGCGATTGGCTAGATTGCTATTTTTCCGCTAAACAGCCTGACTTTTTTCCTCCTCTGACCACTAGCGGAAGCGCTTTTCGTCAGGCTGTATGGAAAATTCTTCGCAGCATCCCCTATGGAAGCCTGACTACCTATGGAGAAATTGCCCGACAATTGGAACATAGTACCGGCAAGGCAGTATCCGCACAGGCCGTGGGTGCTGCGGTTGGACATAATCCGATTTCTATTTTGATTCCCTGCCATCGTGTGGTGGGTGCAAATGGTAGTCTCACTGGTTATGCCGGAGGTCTGGATAAGAAGAGTTGGCTGCTGCAGCTGGAGGGGGTAAATATGGAGCGTTTGTTTATACCTAAGCATGGCACAGCTTTATAAGCACAAACGAGTTATAAAATTCGTTCGGCTTACTATTGGACAGAAAAAGGCGTCTTCCTTCCTGAGAGGGAGGACGTCCTTTTTATACAAAATTATCTTTTTATAAGTTATGCGGTTCTTTTGTGACTCAGTTACAGAAAAATACCTTTGCTGCTTTTATACTAAAGACATAAATGGTGCATGAAAAAATGTTATTCAGTAAGAAAGGAGCATATTTATGCAGGTTGTACATATTACACAGGATAATTTTGATAGAGAGGTATTGCATTCTCCTATCCCTGTTTTAATGGATTTCTGGGCTGGCTGGTGTGGTCCTTGCCGCATGTTATCTCCTGTGCTTGATGAGATTGCAGAGAGCAGCTCTGACGTTAAAGTAGCCAAAGTCAATGTGGACGAGCAGCCGGAACTGGCTAGACGGTTTGGGATTATGAGTATTCCTACGTTGTTGTTGTTTAAGAATGGAGAAGTTGTGAACAAGTCCATTGGTGTTCAGCCCAAGGCCGCCATTTTGCAGATGATGGCGCAGTAAACACAGCTGACTGTAGTGTCGCTAGGGAGCAAAATAAGCAAAAACCGCAATTCACTATTTTTTAGCGGATTGCGGTTTTTGCTTATTTATATAGCTTTAATCCAACCAGTAAGCATCCATCTATATACGGGATGTTCTTTTCCTGCAAATAATCCAGCAGTTCGTCGCTGGAGGCGCCGGGCTGAATGACAATATTTTTGTAGGGAATTTGGCATTCCTGTAAAAGCTTGAGTCCCTTGGCGGGGTGAATACACAAATCAACAATATCCACGCCATCTGGAATGTCATTCAAGGACGGCAGTTCCGTACCTACGCCATAAACTGTGTAGCCGTTTTCCTCGAGTCCTTGTTTGATTTTATAGGCGTATTTTTCCTCTTTCAGCGTATCTCCTACTACGGCAAAGGTTTTTTGCTGCATGACTTCTTTTAAATCCATATCTGACCTCCTAAATCAGTTGTTGTAACTTGTTTTGATCTATGATGTGAATTGTCCCCCGCGAAAGTTTTACCATTCCCTCGCTGGCAAAATATTTAAGCAGGCGTGAAACCACTTCTCTTGCGCTTCCCATATAGCGGGCAATCTGTTCGTGCGTCATGTGGATTGCAGTTGTGTTCTGTTTGCGCATTTCATTGTAAAGAAAGATAGCCAGACGCTTGTCTGCTCGCATAAAGAGGATTTGCTGCATCGCCCACATTACATCCGAGAAACGGGTGGTTGCCAGTTGATAGGCATAGCACTGCACGTAAATGTTTTCCGTGCTGAGCTGTTGGAAAACAGCGGCTGGGATGCGCAGAACCTCTGTATCTTCCTCTGCATCAATAAATACATCAAAGGTAATGGCTTCCAGTACACAGGATGCAGAAAGAATACATACATCTCCGCTAAACAAACGGTACAGGGTGATGTCACGGCCATCTTCAGATAGCAGATAGCTGCGCAGCTGGCCTCTTTGGATGAGAAAGATGCCCAGGCATTCCGTGTCTGCGCGGTGTATGTTTGTGCCTTTGGTATAGTGCATGCTTGTCGTGTTCGCGCAGAGCAGTTCTTTTTGCTGCGCGGAAAGCTGTTGCCAGAAGGGAAGGCTTTGTTGAAAAATCTGTGTTAAATTTGCCTCTTGCATAACAAACGCCTCCTTCTTTCCTATTAAATAGAATATAACATTTTTATTAGCATATGTCAATTATTGGCTTATGCTTTGTTGAATGGTCTTTATCCCAATTATAGCGTTTGGCGTAGGTTTAATTGATAAATATTTACTACGGTTCGCTTATCCAAATTTTTAATGCAGAAGCAGCCATATTAAAATTCTGTTATGAATTTATCCTATTAACAATTATTTATTCGTTTATATGGATTTTTTTACTTGTCTGCTGTTATCTGCGATATGGCTTTATGGCAGTAGGCCTCGTTAGATAAGCTTTTTCCTGAACAGGCTTACATCTTTCTTTGATTATTTTTGCTTTGTCGTTTTTCGACTCCTAAGCTTTGCAATATCTTGAAGCTGTAGTTCCTTTTTTGCGTAAATATGCATAGTTGTGTCGAATTCCACGAAAAAGGGGCTTGCATAAAGTTTAGATTCAGTTTATATTGAGTTCATAGACTGATGAAGAAATAGGATGCTATCATACGGTACTGCTCCTTTTTCTAAAGCAGGGAGGTGCGTCTGTGTTTCATATTTTGGTTGTAGATGACGATACCAATACCCGTAAATTGATGTATGCGGTTTTAAGCGCCGAGGGCTATGAGGTATATACGGCCGAGGATGGAGAGCAGGCTCTGGAACTTATGGACAATGCGCACATAGATTTGGCCATCGTGGATATTATGATGCCAAGGATGGATGGCTATGAATTTACCAGCGCCCTACGCTCTGTAAACAACAACCTGCCCATTTTAATGCTTAGCGCCAAACAGCTGCCGGCTGATAGAAAGCGAGGCTTTTTGGTTGGTATTGACGATTATATGACCAAGCCCGTAGATGAAGAAGAAATTCTGTTGCATATTAAGGCCCTTTTACGTCGGGCACAGATTGTTAGCGAGCACCGCTTGGTAATCGGCCAGATGGTTCTGGATTATGATTCGCTTACGGTGAGCAGGGGCGATGATGTGCAGGAGCTGCCACAAAAGGAATTCTACCTACTTTATAAGCTGCTATCCTATCCGGGAAAAATTTTTACCCGCATTCAGCTGATGGATGAAATCTGGGGTGTGGAATCGGAGACTAGCTGGGAAACCATTACGGTACATATCAACCGTCTGCGGAAACGTTTTGAGAAATATCCGGAATTTGAAATAGAATCTGTGCGCGGCCTGGGCTATAAAGCGGTGAAAAAGGTATGAGCCGGCTGAAAAAAGACAAGCAGCGCAAACGGCATTCCTTTCGTTGGATAAACTTACTGATTACCGCATTTGTATTTGTGGTTATCTTGGTTACCATGCTGATTGTAATCGGCATTGAGTATCTGCTTCTGCATTATGATATTCTGAAAACTGACGATGTTGTTACTGGCGTTTCTCTGAGCATGCTGCTGCTTGCCAGCACAATCATTGGCACGGTGATAACCTTTGGCGTCACCTTTTTTCTGCTTAAACCGGTTAAAACAGCCATACGCGGCCTTTATCAGCTGGCAGATGGCAAGTATGATACCAGAATCAACACTTATCAGGTACCCATCCTGCAGGAGTATGTGGAGAGCTTCAATACATTGGCGGAGGAGCTGCAAAATACCGAGATGCTGCGCTCCGATTTTGTCAATAACTTTTCACATGAGTTCAAGACGCCGATTGTTTCTATCCGCGGCTTTGCCCGTTTGCTGCAAAAGGGCAATTTATCTGCAGAAAAGCAGCAGGAGTATTTGGACATTATTGTCAGTGAATCCACACGTCTAGCTGCTATGGCAACCAATGTGCTCAACCTGACCAAAATAGAGAATCAAAACATTCTTTCCCGTATAGAGCGCTTTAACCTTTCTGAACAGTTGCGTACCTGTATTCTGCTGCTCAGCGATAAGTGGGAGGAAAAGCAGTTAACCATTGAAGCGGATTTTGAGGAGGTTTTTTGCAGCGGCAATCAGGAATTGCTGCAACAAGTATGGATCAATCTTATTGATAATGCTATTAAATTTGCCGCGTTCTGCGGTATTGTGGCGGTTGATGTGCACAAAGAGGAATCCTGCGTTGTCGTTACAGTTTGCGATACCGGTGTACAAATCCCGCAGGAAGCACAAAAGTATATTTTCGATAAATTTTATCAGGCCGATACTTCACATGCAACAGCGGGCAATGGGGTTGGCCTGGCTATTGTGGCCAAAGTAGTGGCTTTGCACAAAGGCAGTGTGCGCGTGGAAAGCAGCCCGGAACTTACCTCTTTTATAGTAAGTTTGCCGCAGTAGGGAAAACAAATATCACAAGGAGTAGGCCTGCTCAATGCCAAGCAGTGGAATATGTAATATATGGATAAGTTGGCAAGTGCTATCTATTATCTGATCATTATTTCTTTATTGGCGCATCCCATTGGAGAATCTTTACCCAGAAGCTGGTTTTCTCCATCGCGCTTTCCCTTTAAAGAATACAAATGGGAAAAAAATACCCGTCTTTATGAAAGACTACGGGTTTCCGCCTGGAAAGACGATGTGCCAGACATGAGCAAGCGCTGTAAGAATATGCTACCCAAGGCGATAAATGCTAAAGTACGCTCGCAGGATATTCATGCTTTAATCATAGAAACCTGCGTGGCCGAGTTGGTGCATTATGTGCTTTCCTTGCTCTCCTTTGTCGTTTTAAGCATATTACAGAATGTTATGGGGGCTGTAATATGTTTGATCTATATACTGTTGGGAAACCTACCCTTTATTCTTATTCAGAGGTACAATCGTCCCAGATTAACCCGTCTTTATGAAAGATTGAGATTGCGGGAGGAGAAATTGAATCATGAAAACACTGATCCTAAGCTGTAACACCGGGGGTGGCCATAATTCTGCCAGTAGAGCAATCAGTGAATATTGTCTGAAAAATGGTATTGTCTGTGATATTGTAGATGTGCTGAGCTTTTTATCTAAGAAAAAAGCGCATATTATTAGCAAGGGGCATGTCTTTTTATACCGTAGGCTGCCCAAGCTATTTGGAGTGGGGTATAATTTTGAGGAAAAACATGCCAACCGTTTAATGTATGAAATGTGTGCCAGCTGCGCGGAACCTTTGTATGCACTCTTGCAAAAGGGCCAGTATGATGTGGTTGTATGTCCGCATGTTTTTTCTGCCTTGATGGTAACGGAGGTGAAGAAAAAGTATACGCTTAACAGCTTTTGCTGTTTTGTTGCTACAGATTATACCTGCAGTCCAGGCGTTTCTTCTTCCAATATGGATGCCTACTTTATTCCACATGAAGACCTAATTGCGGAATTTGTTTCCTGTGGCATTGATGCCGATAAAATCATTGTTAGCGGCATCCCTGTTGCCAGCAAGTTCTTTGAGCGTAACAATAAGTACACAACGCGGCAAAAGCTGGGGCTTCCGGTTAGCGGTCGTGCTGTGCTGTTATGCTGTGGCAGCATGGGTTGCGGTCCCATGAAGGAACTCTCCCTTGCGTTGCTTCATACATTTTCACAAAATACCAGTTTGACGGTAATCTGCGGCAGCAATAAGAGGCTGTATAAAAAACTGAAACGCTACATGCGGGAGGAGCCGCGCCTATATGTTGTGGGTTATACGCAGCAAATGAGCGATTATATGGATGCAGCGGATCTCTACCTAACCAAGGCTGGCGGCCTGAGCACAACAGAAGCGGCGGCCAAGGGCCTACCAATTGTTTTTGTACAGGCCATTCCCGGCTGCGAGGCGCGTAATGTAGACTTTATGATGCAAAACGGCTATGCCAGAACCGCAGATACGGTTGAGGATTTGGTTACGCTGGTGTGCGCCTTATTAAACGATACAAAAACATTAGAGCATATTACTGCCAGGCTGCGCGCTGATTTTTCTCAACAGGGCGCAGAGAAAATTGTGAATTATTGTCAGCAATACCTATGCGACTGTGTTTCCTAAGCTGGACAGCGCAATCAAACAAATAGATATGGAGGCCAAGGCTTATAATGAACATTAAAATTACCGCGGACAGTACCTGCGACCTTCCTGCGACATTAATCGACGCTTATGATATAGAAATTATTCCACTTTATATCAACCGGGAGGGCATTTTTTACAAGGATGGTATTGAAATTACTGCGGATGACATTTTCTCTCATGTGGAAAATGGTGGCGCCCTTTGTAGTACGGCTGCGGTGAATGTATTTGATTATAAGCAGGTCTTTACCCGTATAAAACAAAGCTATGATGCGATAATCCATTTTACGATTAGCAGCACCATGTCTTCCTGTTATCAAAATGCCTGCCAGGTGGCTGCAGAGCTGCCCAATGTATATGTTGTGGATTCTGCAAATCTGTGCTGTGGCATAGGAATGCTGGTGCTAGAGGCGGCAATCATGGCGCGGCAGGGATTGGAGCCTACGGCTATTGTCGAGGCCATCGTTCCGCTGAGAGATAAGCTGGATGCCAGCTTTGTACTTGATACACTGGAATATTTGCGCAAAGGTGGGCGTTGCAGCACCATTGCATCACTGGGTGCCAATATACTGCATCTAAAACCCTGCATTGAAGTACGTGGGGGGAATATGCGGGTTGGAAAAAAGTATCGCGGTAGTCTGGAAAAAAGTTTTACCGCCTATGTGCATGACCGACTTGCTGATGCGGCTTCCATTGACAGCCGCCGCGTCTTTATCGCGGATTCTGGTATTACCGAGGATCGCTATACCATGGTGCGCGATGCAGTTTTGGAATGCATTCCCTTTGCCGAGGTGTATCGTGCTCGCGCTGGCTGCACCATCTCCAGCCATTGCGGACCAAATTGCATGGGCATTTTTTTCTTTCATAAATAAGCAGCTAGGCTATGGGGTGAACGGTTTTATCCCGCCTACAACCTGGCTTCATCCTGCCGGCACAGAAACGTGCGGCAGGATTTTTTTATTGAAGAGAGAATGCAAGTATAGCACAGCTTGGTTGTGTTAGTGGCGAGGCGGCTGTAAGTTGAAACGAGGTAGCAAATGTATAAGATTTATATTATTGAGGACGATCTTACCATTGCCGAGACCATGAAGAAACGTATGGAGACCTGGGGCTGCGAGGTAAAATGCGCGGAAAATTTTCAGAATATCCTGGAAGAATTTTCTCAGTTTTCCCCGCATCTGGTACTAATGGATGTTACGCTGCCCTTTTTTAATGGTTATTACTGGTGCAATGAGCTGCGCCGCGTATCCAAGGTGCCCATTGTGTTTATTTCTTCTGCCTCGGACAATATGAATATTGTCATGGCCATGAATATGG